>DAIMKA010000204.1:0-3631 GCA_036721955.1 Lachnospiraceae bacterium
CGGGTCTTCGCTCTTCGGGAAACGGAAGACCTTCCGCAGTTCTCCCAGAATGTCCTCGTAATACTTCGTGCAGGCAAAATACCCGTCCAGATACGCATCCTCCAGATCAAAGATTTCCGGGTGATACATCCGGCTCTCCGTGAACCGTTTCCCCGCCGCCTTCGTTCCGAGGCGGAGTTTTCTCGCCGCTTTTCCCCAGACCGAGCTGCTGCCGAGGAGTTCCCTCTTCTCTTCCTGTGTGCATTCCTCATAGGGAAGATCCGCAAAGCGCAGCAGTTCACAGCTTCTGGGCGCCAGCATATTCTTCTGATTGTCTTCCTCAAACCAGGAAAGATCGATCTTCGCATCCTTCCCGAGACTCCGGAGCTTGCAGTACAGCGCATACTGCTGCATCTGATTCCCGAGTCCTCCCTTAATTTCTACAATAATCATTTTGTCCTTTCGTGCCGCAGGCACCGTCACTTCTGAAAGACAGTTTTATACCTCACTGGTCTGCTCTTTCGGAAAAAGATCCGGTTTTGCGTAAGGCCGCAAGGAACGCCAGCACAGCGCCCTGCCCCCACGGATAATTTCCGTACTGCTGCCGGTACTCGGCAAAATCCACGCACTCGGCGGAAGCCTGCCCGATTTTCCCATCCGGCCCGACCATGCCGCAGAGAGCTTCCCCGGCTTTTTCGCAGGCAGCTTTGATCCTTGCATGGATCACCTGTTCCGGTTCGCCCTCTTCTCTCTTCTTACTGCTGGTTTTGCTTTCCCCGGGATGCGGCAGGCTCCGATTCGTTCCTGCGGGTTCCCTGCGGCGTTCCATCTGAAGAAGGCCATAGAAAATCATCCCGCTTGCCGAGGTATCCAGCGGTCCTTCCATGCAGTCAAGCTGCCAGGAGAACAATCCGTCCTCCCGGATCCGGTCCAGAACAGCCAGAACCATGTTCTCCGCCCTCCGGGCGGCCTCTGTTCCGGAAAAGTTCAGCTCCGACAGGCCCAGCAGAAGCCATCCCGCGGCGCGGCCCCAGCCGATGATGCCGTACTTCATGCCGCTCTTTCTGTCATACCCATGATAGGGAAGTCCGCTTCTGAAATCCATCCCATGAGAGAGAAAATTTTCCGCCTGCCGGAGTGCTTCCTCTCCGGCGGCCTGCGCATGTTGACCTCCCATGACTCTTGCGTATTCCGCGTAGAACAGGCAGGTCTGCCCCGCACCGTCCGCGTAAATCCAGTCATTGGAGCTGCGCTGTCCGTACACGATGGAGCCGTCCCCGTCCCGCCGGCAGTTCTCCAGGTAATCGAAAATCCGGTCCGCGGCCTCCCGGTAGCGCTCTCTGCCGGTCGCCTCCAGAAGGCGCAGCATCACTGCCCCGGCCAGTGCATCGTCCGGATTCGTCACCGGCATCCCGCGCTCAAACCAGCGGTCCAGATAGTGCTCCGCCTCTTCCGGGTGCCCTGCCTCCGCAAGTCCCAGGAGCAAAAGCCCCGCCGGCCAGAACAGCGGATCCTCCGGCGAGGAATTCCTCCCGAGCGCTTTCCTGACCAGCCGCTTCATTCTCGCCTTTCCCGACGGATGGGCGATTTCCCGAAGCTCTCTTGCCGCCTCCGCGGACATTTTCTCCAGAAGCTGTGCTCTCTTTTCATCGCTCATTGTGTTCTGCTCCCTCTCCGCTTCCTCTCCTGTTTCCTGCCATCTCCCGAATTCACCTCTTCATGTTCCGGAACACTCCCGAGAGCATTCCGAAACACAAACCCGCAAAGCCGTTTCTCCCCATCATCCGGGCAGCTCGGCCTCACGTCCGGTCAGATCTTCTTCCCCATCTTGCGCAGCACCACCTGCTTCAGGTACCGGCATTCCTTCGATCTGCCGAACAGAAGGAGGAACACACCGTTGAACACCACGGTGATGACCACAGCCATCAGAAGGAAGTTCAGAATGCCCGGCTGTGCCATGACGCGGTCCCCCAGCGCTTTCAGCAGGAGAGCAAGCACCGCGACCGTCCCCGCATAGCGGAAGGATTCCGCGAAATAGGAGCGGCAGGGCCGCTCGAAGCACACCCTGTAGATAATGACCGGTTTGGTCAAATTCGCAATCAGGCCAGAAACCACGGTTCCGACATAGATTCCGGCAAGACCGATCTTCTGTACGAGCCAGATGGACAGCACCAGGTTGACGCCGCCCTGAATCAGCGCCAGATACTTGTCCTGCTCGAACACGCCCGCCGCCGTCTTGTAGTTGGAGAGTACGATCCGGTCTCCCTTGAAATACAGATCAATCAGGATCAGCGTCACCGCAGAGGCGGGAAGAACCCAGGCATCCCCGAGCCAGATCCGGATCAGCGGCGTCAGAAGAACGAAAAATCCCGTCACCGCGAACCCGTACACCCAGCTTGCAAAAAAGCGGTATACCTGAAACAGCTCATACTGCCGCTCCCGTGTCTCCGTTGCAATCAGATTCCCGAAGCCGGAGATCACGGAATTGAAAATGATGTTGACGAAATTCGTCACGGCGTTGATGACCAGATTATAGTTGTCCACGATGCCGGACATCGCAACCGCGATGAAGGAGGAAATGATCAGAGAGTCCGTCTGGAGTCTTGCCACATCGCCGACCTTGTGCAGCACCAGCGCTCTGGTTTTCTTCCAGACCTCGCCGGACTCCTCTTTGGAAAGTGGCTGCACGTTTTTATCCCGCAGATACGGGTACAGGCGGTCCAGATACCAGGAAACGAAAATTTTCTGGGCCAGCTGCACGAACATATCCGTCAGAAGGTAGAACAGGAAATTTCCGGTGAGAACAATCACCGCCATCTGAAGGAGTGTCACGAGGATCTTCGTGATGGTATTGATATTCGTCTGAATATAATTGCGCTGCTCGGCATTGCACAGACTGTACTTGTAGGAGACGAAATAGGTGCTGACCGTATTGAACAGGAAGATCAGATAATACACCGTCATCTGACGGACCGTGATCTCACCCGGATCCTTGATGAGATACCGGAGGAACGGCGCGATGGCAAGGCCGATGCCCGCCACCACAAGCGCGATGACCGTATATGCCTTCCGGTACATCTGCATGTAGGACTTGATCTTCTCCGTGTTCTTCTCCGCCACCGGACGGTAGAGTGCGAAGTTCAGTGCGGTTCCGATTCCGAGCTCTGCCATCGACAGGATGGAGAGAATGTTCGTATAAAGAGAATTGACGCCGAGAAGCTGTTCCGACAGATGCCGGATAAAAATGGTGCGCAGGATAAAGGACATCAGCGCCGTCGCCGCCTGCCCGATGTAGCCGAATGCGATATTCCGTTCTGCCAGCCGCACCCGCCCGGATGCGGCGCCTGTTTTTTCCTTTTTCTGCATAAAATTCTGTTCTTTCCGTCTGCACAAATATCGCCTGTTACAGCGTTTCCATCACCTTATGAAGCTCTTCCGCGTTCCGGCAGGTCTCCGCACGAAATCTCGTCGCGCCTCCCGCCAGCCTGTAGCGGATCTGATCCTCGTTGGACAGAAGCCAGTTCCAGGCATCCACCATCTGCTGCGGATCCGTCAGCGTCTGCACCGGAAGGACATAGTGCTCCTCTGTTCCGAACAGGTCCCTTGCGATGCCTCTTGCCTTGACGGAATATCCGACCACCAGGGTCGGAAT
>DAIMKA010000205.1:0-3607 GCA_036721955.1 Lachnospiraceae bacterium
TTTTCCTGTGGCTCTCGCTCGCGCTGGCGTTCGTGACCGTGGCGCTCCAGCTCTACATCCCGAAGCTGACCGGTGAAGTGGTGGACTACATGGTCGGCGCAGGCAGGGTGCAGTTCGCGGGAGTACTGAACATCATCGCGAGGATCGTTGTGAGTGCTGTTGTGGCGGGGATCGGACAGTGGCTGATGAACCTCTGCAACAACAAAATGACCTATGACGTGGTGCGGGATATCCGGAACGACGCGTTCCATAAAATTGAACAGCTCCCGCTCAGCTACATTGATTCCCATCCGTACGGAGAGATTGAGAGCCGTGTCATCGCGGATGCGGATCAGTTCGCGGACGGACTTCTGATGGGCTTTACGCAGCTGTTCACCGGCGTGATCACGATTCTGGGCACCCTGATTTTCATGCTGTCCATCAACATCGGGATCACGATTGCGGTCGTTGCGCTGACGCCGCTCTCCTTCCTGGTGGCGGGATACATTTCCTCGCATACCTATACGATGTTCAAAAAGCAGTCCGAGATCCGCGGACAGCAGACGGGCCTGATCAATGAGATGGTCGAGGGCCAGAAGGTCGTCAAGGCCTTCAACCGCAGGGATGAGGTGGTGCGCGAGTTCGATGCCATCAATGAGGATCTGAAAGAGACGTCCCTCCGGGCGATCTTCTTCTCCTCCATCACGAATCCGTCCACGCGCTTTGTCAACAGTCTGGTGTACGCCGTGGTCGGCGTGACCGGAGCCCTCTCCGCGATTGCGGGGCGCCTCAGCGTCGGCGAACTGACCGCGTTCCTTTCCTACGCAAGCCAGTATGCGAAGCCGTTCAATGAAATCTCCGGCGTCGTAACGGAGCTGCAGAATGCGATTGCCTGCGCGGGACGGGTGCTGGACCTGATCGAGGAAGAGCCACAGATTCCGGACGCGGAGGACGCGAAGGCTCCGGAGAGCTTCGAGGGAAGCGTAGAGCTGCGGCATGTGGATTTCTCCTATGTGGAGAACCAGAACCTCATCCGTGATTTCAATCTCTCGGTAAAGCCGGGCCAGAAAATCGCCATCGTCGGACCGACCGGCTGCGGCAAGACGACGCTGATCAATCTGCTGATGCGTTTCTATGATGTCGATGACGGAGGCATCTATGTGGACGGAACGGACATCCGGAAGATCACGCGGCACGCTCTCCGGAGCGGCTACGGCATGGTGCTGCAGGAGACCTGGCTGAAGTCCGGCACCATCCGGGAGAACATTACGATGGGCAATCCGGACATCACGGAGGAAGAGATGATCCGGATCGCGAAGATCTGCCACATCGATTCCTTCATCCGAAGGCTCCCCAGGGGCTATGACACCGTGGTTTCCGAGAACGGAGAGGATTTCTCGCAGGGACAGAGGCAGCTCCTGTGCATTGCCCGCGTCATGATGAGCAGGCCGTCCATGCTGATTCTGGATGAGGCGACCTCCTCCATCGACACGAGAACCGAACTGAAGATTCAGGACGCATTCAACAAAATGATGGAAGGGAGGACGAGCTTCATCGTTGCGCACCGCCTGTCCACCATCCGGAACGCCGACTGCATTCTGGTCATGAAGGACGGCCACATCATTGAGCAGGGAACGCACGAATCCCTGATGAAGGCCCGGGGCTTTTACTACAATCTGTACCAGAGCCAGTTCCTCGGAAAAGCAATCTGATTACCCGCGGCCCTGCACCGGAGCCGGTTTCCCGGGAAGGCAATCTGATTACCAAATGAAACGAAAATCCTGTCTCATCGCTGCCGCGGCGGTGAGGCAGGAATTTTTTTATCAGGAAACGCTGCTGCCGATGTCTTCCCTCGGTGAAGGAGCCGAAGGAATTCGCCTTACGGCCGGGACAGCGCGGCCCTGCGCCAAGTGGAAAATCATAAAAAATCATGGAAATATCGCCCAAAATGGGGGGGGGGTAAAAACTAAAATTATCAAAAAACACGAAAAATTTGCCAGACAGCCATTGAAAATAAAGAGATTTTCCGATATAAAAGATCTTGGGAATGTGTCGGAATAAGCAAAGAGAGCTTACTTTTATGACAGGCAGGAAGGGTGTTTCCTGCTTCATGTCATTCCGGGAGGGGAAAGCTTGAAAGTGACATCGATATGTCACTTTCAAACAGCAGCATCGGTGCTGACGCACCGGCTGCCGCATTCGGCAAAACCGCCTTCGCGGATTTTGCCTCAGGGAGGTATAAATGAGAAGGAAATTTTTAAGTCTTGCACTTGCGCTGACCTGCGCGGTATCGCTTTTTGCCGGCTGCGGCAGTACGGACAGCCGGACGGCAGCAGGGGGGAACGCAGGAACCGGCAGCACCAGTGCAGAGAGCAGTGCGGCTGCCGCGGCGAAGGACACCGGGGAGGTGAGCGATCACCCGGTGATTACCATGAACGCGCCGTACCGCAACATGTCGATGTTCTATGATCTCGTCCATGAGAAGTATCCGGAGATCAATCTGGAAATCATCCCCTACAACGGCCAGAACTATACATCCTATGTCAACGATATGCGCGCTGCGGGACAGATGACGGATCTTTATTTTTCAACCTACTATACCCCGGGACGCTATGACGATGCGGCGGATTTCCTGGACCTTTCCGGCTATGACTTTACGGGCAATTATGCGCAGTCCCGCCTTCGCGAGGTGACCAATAACGGAGCGGTCTACATGCTCCCTCTTGGCTACAATGCGCTGGGCATTACCTATAACAAGACGCTTCTGGAGGAGAACGGATGGTCTCTTCCGACCAATCTGAAGGAGATGGAGGAGCTGAAGACGAAGGCGGAGGAGGCAGGATACATCTTCTGCCGGGATCAGCTCCAGTATCCCGGGTTCGGCTTCCAGTATCTGTGCAACATCCTGGATACCGGGTTTCTGAGCACGGTGGACGGTCTTCAGTGGCAGAATGATTTTGTGGCGGGCAAGGCGACGCTGTCCGGAACTCCGAAGATGATGGAGGCAATGAAGCTGCTGGACCGCTGGCGTGACATCGGGATTCTGAACGGCGACGGAACGCCGGACAATGACACGCAGACCAAGGCGCAGATGGTGGAGGGCAACACGCTGTTCCTCGTCGGCAACAGCAATGACCTCACGACGGAGACGGAGGCGAAGGACGAATACCGCCTGATGCCGTACCTCTCGGAGGACGGCAGCCAGAATGTCTTCATTCTGAACGTCAGCCGCTTCGTCGGCCTGAACAAGTCTCTGGGAGAGCCGGGCAATGAGCAGAAGCTCGAGGACGCGCTCCATGTCATGGAGGTTCTCTCCACCGTGGAGGGAATGGAGAGTCTGGAGCCCTCGCAGAACAATTCCCGTCTGCTGCCTTTGAAGGATGCCACGATCGATGAGAGCAGCTACTACGCAGATGTGATTGATGAGCTGAACAGCGGACATACCGCGAATTTCATTTACTCCGGCTGGGAGAATGCCATTGTGCCCATTGGCGAGGAGATGATCGAATATGTCTGCGGAAGGGCATCCCTGGATGAGGTGATTGCCTGCTTCGATGACAGTCAGCATCTGATTACGGACGACGAGACGCCTTCTTATACGACAGTGACGCAGACCATCGGGATGGAT
>DAIMKA010000206.1:0-3583 GCA_036721955.1 Lachnospiraceae bacterium
ATCCGGCCGCAGCAGCCGTGCATCAGAATTTTTACCATATTTTCCTTTCTGTCATCAGACATCTTCGAATGCAGCGATTTTGCCGGTGCGTCAGCACCGACAGATTACAGAATCCCCAGCTTCTTCATGGCCTCTTCCATCTTCTGCGCCTTCGCAGGCGTCATCTCCGTCAGAGGAAGGCGGAGCGGACCGGCCTCAAAGCCCAGAAGATTTACGGCCTTCTTGACCGGAATCGGGTTGACCTCCGAGAAGAGGCACTCGAAGAGCTCCTCCGTCTCGAACTGAAGCTTCCTTGCCCCGGCAAGATCTCCCGCCCGGAAGGCCGCGCACAGGTCATGCATCTTCTGCGGCGCCACATTCGCCACAACCGAAATCACACCGAGTCCTCCCACAGCCATAATCGGAACGGTCTGGTCATCGTTTCCGGAATACAGCTCGATATTGCCGTCCGTCAGCGTCATCAGCTTCACGATCTGGCTGAGATCTCCGCAGGCTTCCTTGATTCCGACGATGCCCGGTACCTCCCGCACCAGTCTTGCCGCCGTCTCCGGCAGAAGATTCACGCCGGTTCTGGAAGGAACGTTGTACATCAGAACCGGCATTCCTTTTCCGGCCTCCGCGACCGCACGGAAGTGCTGATACAGGCCTTCCTGCGTTCCCTTGTTGTAGTAAGGGGTAATCACCAGAGCGGCATCCGCGCCGTATCCGCGGACCGCCTCGGTCAGATTCGCCGCCGTCTTCGTGCAGTTCGAACCGGTCCCCGCAATCACCGGCACCCGGTGCTTCACATAGTCCACGACAAAGCGGCACGTCTCCAGATGTTCCTCCTCCGTCATCGTTGCGGATTCACCGGTGGACCCGCAGACTACAATGGCATCCGTGCCGTTTGCAATCTGAAAATCGATAAACTTCGCAAACGCATCATAGTTGATGGTCTGCTCTGCGTCGTCATGAAATGGCGTGACAATCGCCACTGCCGATCCTGTAAATACGGACATATTCTCTTCTCCTCCTGCTGCCCTTCGCAGCGACCACGCAGGTGTCCTGCACCTGCAGAATTTACTGTTTTCCCCTGCAGCCGTGCTTCCGGACCTTCAGCCGGTCTGCCCGGGAATTTGCTGTTCTTCTCCCTCCGGGTTCTGCTTCGTATTCTCCGAAAAGCACCGGAACGCACTCTCCGTGATTTCCTCAATCTCATCCGCGAAGCGGCAGAGCCCGTCGTCCATCCGCGTTCCCGTCAGCACCACATCCGTATCCTCGCGGTGCTCCAGAAGCTCTCCCATCTCCTCGAAGGTAATGATTCCGTTGTCAATCAGTCCCAGGACATCGTCCATCACGAGAAGATCACTCTCTCCCGTATCGAGGACCTTTCTCGCGTAGTTCAGACCGTTCCGGATATTGGCCGCCTCAATGCTGCGCTCTTCCTCGCTCATTTTCGCCCAGGGAATGTCCGATTTCTCGAAGCGGAACAGCTTGATCTCCGGTTCCAGCTTCTTGTTGAACTCCGAATCCGAAAGCCCTCTTCCGCGGAAAAACTGGATGATCACGGCGTGACCGCCTTCGGACGCCTTCATCAGCGCGAGCCCCATGGCCGCCGGTGTCTTCCCGTGGCCGGTTCCCACAAAAATTCTGACTCTGCCTCTTGCCATATGACAAATCCTCCGCGCAGCCTCAGTTTCCTGCTGCCTCGAGAAGCTTCTGCTTCAGCTCGCTCTCAATCTGAGCCAGCTCGCCTTCGGCAGCGCGGCGCTTCTCCTTGCCCTCCGTCTGGATTTTCAGGATTTCATCCATTGCCGAGATCAGAGTCTCGTTGGTGGACTTGAGCGTCTCGATGTCCACAATACCGCGCTCGGATTCCCGCGCCGTTTCCACGGTCGCCGTCTTCAGTGCCGCCGCGTTCTTCTGCAGGAGCTGGTTGGTCATGTCATTGACCTCGCGCTCCGCACGCGCTGCCTGGTTCGCATGCTCCAGTCCGATCGCGATCACCATCTGATTCTTCCACAGAGGAATCGTGTTCACGATTGTAGACTGGATCTTCTCCGCCATCACCGTGTCCGAATTCTGCACCATCCGGATCTCCGGCGCGGTCTGCATTGCAACCGTTCTCGTGAGCTCCAGATCATAGATTTTCTTCTCGAAGCGGTCGCACTGCTCGGCAAGATCCTTGGCTTTCTGCGCATCCTCCGGAAGTCCGGATGCCTCTGCCTTCTTCCGGAGCTCTTCGAGCTCACCGTCCCGCACCTCTTCCAGCTTCCTCTTGCCGGCCGCGATGTACATCGTCAGCTCATGAAAATAGCTCAGGTTCAGCTCATACATCTTGTCCATCAGATCCGCATCCTTTAACAGCTGAACCTGATGCTTCTCCAGCTCCTCGCTGACCGTCTGCACATTGGCCTCCACCTTGGCGTACTTCGTCTTCAGCGCCTCGACCTTGTTTGCCTTGCGTTTGAAAAATGCAGAAATCCCCTTTTCGTCCTCTGAAACATCAAAATCCTTCAGCTCATTCACCAGACCGGAAAGCATGTTGCCGACCTCGCCCATATCCTTGGTCCGGACATTATCAATGGCCTTCTGGGAAAAATCCGCAAGCTTCTTCTGCGTACCGACTCCATAGTTCAGAATTCCGCTGGTATTGGACAGGTCGATCTGCTTCACAAAAGCCTCGACCTGTTCCTTCTCCTCCGGGGTCAGAACCGCTTCCGGATCCGGAACTGCCTTTTCCTCTGCAGCTGCTTCGGCAGCCTTCTGATCTGCTTCCGTTGCCTTTTCGATTTCCTCCGCTGCGCCGAACTCCAGTGTCGGTGCCTGCGGTGCTTTTGCAAAACTGCCGAATTCTTCTTCGCTCATGTCCCCTCCTGCGCCTTTCGTTTTCCTCCATCCGGAAGTCCCGATTCCCCGGTATCCCCGGGGGGCGTTTCTTCCTTACTTCTTTTTCTTCTTCTCATTCTTGCGGGCAAGCGCAGCCAGCTGCTGCTTCATCCGCTTTTCCTCTGCCTTTTTGCTGTCCTTGTTCTTGCTTCCGAATTTACTCATTCCTGATCTCCTTCCTGCTTTTTCCGCAGAATGCTGGAAATTTCAATTTATTATACACGTTCGGGCGTTTTTTGCCTATGCGGTTCTCATATGCAGTCCCGCTGCCCGTGCCGTCCGCATCCGAATTTCCACAGCGGTGTGACACAGATGTTCGATTCCCGGGAGAAAAGCAACAGGAACATTCCCATCAGCCTTGCCGGAAGGGAACATCCTGTGTGCAGCGGTGGCATATCTTAAAATCCGTGTTAAACTTGGAATGTCTTTCCAAAAGATCTGATCGAAACGAAAACGATACAAAAAGGAGTTTTTTCTATGCAACATTCCGGCCAACAGACTGCTGCCGCAGTTTCATCCGAACCACGTCTTGCCTCCGATGGAAGGCCGTTTCTTTTCTCCCCGCAGGATCTCCGCAGACTGATCGTCCCTCTGATCTTCGAGCAGGCTCTCGCCATGACTGTCGGCATGGCCGATACGATCATGATTTCCGCAGTCGGGGAGGCCGCGGTTTCCGGTGTTTCCCTCGTTGACATGATCAACAATCTGGTATTCG
>DAIMKA010000207.1:0-3579 GCA_036721955.1 Lachnospiraceae bacterium
AGGTTTCTGCGAATAAGCCTCCAAAAATTGCTCAGAATCCGCAGGAGGCTGCCTCATTCGTCACCCCTGCGGATGCGTTCGAAAAGTGCATGGAAGGGCACAGCATATGGATGTGCAGCAGTTGTCCCGTCGCTTGTCCAGTCATTTTTGACCGGTTCGGTTATCGGTGACCGAATCGGTCAAAAATGTGTCGACCGTTTCGGTCAAAAATATTATCTTTTCGGTCAATCGAAACTCTCTTGCCGCCGGAGTACGTCCGCAATACAATAGAAAAACAGGCATCACGCACCATCAAGGAGGAACTTTTCATCATGGCATATGAACTGGAAGAAGCAAGAAATCTCGTCATCCGGGCAGGGCTGGAATTGCTGCAGTCCGGTCTGATTGCAAGAACCTGGGGCAACATCAGCGCCCGAATCAGCGACACGCAGTTTGTCATCACGCCGAGCGGGCGCGCCTACGAGGATCTGACACCGGATCAGATTGTGATCACCAACATTGCGGACTGCTCCTACGAAGGAACTGTGAAGCCGTCGAGTGAGAAGTGGATTCATGCCGATGCCTACCGGCTTCGCCCGGATGTAAATTTTGTCATTCATACGCACCAGAACTACGCTTCCGCCCTCAGTATTCTCGGCGAACAGGTTCTGGAGGTTCCACAGGCAGAGGAGCTTTCTTCTCTTCTCGGTCCGAAGGTTCCGACCGCGGCGTACGGCCCGAACGGCTCTCAGGAGCTCAGCCAGAACGTCATTCATGCCATTACCTCCTGTCCCTCCTCTTCTGCCCTTCTGATGGCCAACCACGGCGCAGAGTGCATGGGAACCGATTATGAGAACGCCTTCGCAATTGCACACGCGCTGGAAAAGCTCTCCAGGGCCCGCTTCCACTCCATGATCCGGATGAGTTTTGCCTACGGCCTGATTCTCCCGACGGATCCCCAGATGGATGAAGAGGACGCAAAAGGAAGCGATCTTACCGGATACTATGAATTCCTGCCGGAAGGGTACGGTGCGCCGTTTGCTGCCCTTTCCAGCGCTCCGTTTACGGTATCCGCCAGCAAAATTGCAGTTCCGATGCTCTATCCCTATATCGATGATCAGGCACAGATTGCAGGAACCGACCTTCCGATCCTGCAAGACGACACAGATGCTGCGGGAATTGCCGAGGCACTGAAAACCAGGAATGCGGTTCTGATCCGCGGCAAAGGTGCTGTCTGCACCGGAGACTCCCGCGAGGATGTCGATGCCGCGGTGATGGTTCTGGAGAAAGGGTGCCGCGCCGCGATGCTCGCCCGTGTGTGCGGCGACGTCGCACCGCTCTCCGCAGAGCACGCAGAGGCAGACCGCACGGCTTACGTAACCTCTTATTCCAAATTGAAGAACGAGAAATAAAGAGTGCCGGCCGGAAATGACGGCGGACAAACAACCGGAATAAAGAACAGAAGGCGGTGATTGGAAATGCAGAAATCTCAGAAGGCAGGAACCCTGGAGACCTATTCACAGGAAGTGGATGAAAAAAATACATTGAAGATGAGGGAGATTCTGGGGGATCTTCCGCAGTTCTGCCGCCAGTTTTTCCGCGGAATTTCCGAGAACACCGGAACCAGGACAAGACTCGCCTACGCCTACGATCTCCGTGTTTTTTTCGAATATATGCACGAGAACAACAAGGAGCTCGCCCGGCTGGACATTCCGGATTTTCCGGTTTCCGTTCTGGACATGATTCAGAAAGTCGACATTGAGGAATTTCTGGACTGGACCTCCTATTATGAGAAAAACGGCAAGGTCTATACCAACGATGAGCGTGGGAAATCAAGAAAGCTCTCTGCCATCCGCAGCATGTATCACTATTTCTACCAGTCGGAGCAGATCAGCCGGGATGTCTCCGCGCTGATCCCCATGCCGAAGCTTCACGAGAAGCCGATCATCCGTCTGGAACCGAATGAGGTGGCAAAGCTCCTGGATCTTGTCGAAGACGGGGATGGCCTCACTCCGGCGGAGCAGCGCTATCACAACAAGACCGCTGTCCGCGACACCGCTCTTTTAACGCTCCTTCTCGGAACCGGCATCCGTGTCAGCGAATGTGTGGGACTGGATCTGAATGACGTCAACTTCGACGAGAACGGCATCCGTGTGCACCGCAAGGGCGGTTATGACGCCATCGTGTACTTCGGAGACGAGGTGGAGCAGGCGCTCCGCCGCTATCTGGAGAGCCGGATGCAGATCGTCCCGCAGGAAGGGTCCGAGAACGCGCTCTTCCTCTCCCTCCAGAACCGCCGCATCACGGTCCGCTCGGTCGAAAAGCTGGTAAAAAAATACGCCTCCCGCGTCACAACGCTGAAAAAAATCACGCCGCACAAGCTCCGCAGTACCTACGGCACAAGCCTCTACCGCGAGACCGGCGACATCTATCTCGTTGCGGACGTTCTCGGCCATAAAGACGTCAACACCACGCGCAAGCACTATGCAGCCATCGAGGAAGACCGCCGCCGCCGTGCCGCCAACATCGTGAAACTGCGCGAAGATTAAAGAGCCGGTTTGCGAGGAAAGGCCGTGAGCACTGCCTCCTTTGCTGGATGGCCGAGGGCAACTCAACCAGTTATTCCGGTATTCCTTTAAAATTCAGAAAACGACCTGCAGGGCACATTCCGGCGTAAGCCAATAAATGTCCCACAGGTCGTTTTCTTATATATTTCTATTTGTATATTCCGAGACGTGCCGGACAGCCGCATTACGCGAGCTTCATGTCTCCATCCTTCACCCATCCGAGCTTCTTCAGGACGCAGTTGATGAGCGGGCACAGGATCGCCGGAAGAACGAACGAAATCAGAATCAGTCCTGCCCAGTCCCAGGCGGTCACGGCGCTCTTCGTCCCTGCCGCGATATCATTGATCCAGCCCGTGTAGACGCCGATCTGGCCCACCAGACCGCAGGTTCCCATTCCGGAGGAAACCGCCGCACCGTTCATCTGCAGGTGGAACAGGCAGGTTGCAAGAGGGCCTGTGATCGCAGACGTCAGGATCGGCGCAATCCAGATCCGGGGATTCCGGACAATGTTGCCCATCTGCAGCATGGAGGTTCCGATTCCCTGCGAAATCAGGCCGCCCCACCTGTTCTCCTTAAAGGACATCACGGCAAAGCCGACCATCTGCGCGCAGCATCCGGCAACGGCCGCTCCGCCCGCAAGACCTGTCAGGCCAAGGGCTGCGCAGATTGCCGCCGAAGAAATCGGGAGCGTCAGCGCAATGCCGACCAGTACCGACACCAGAACACCCATCAGGAACGGCTGCAGGTCCGTTGCCCACATGATGAGGGTCCCCGCCTTCATCGCAGCCTTGCCGAGTGCCGGAGCCCACCATGCGGAGAGGCCGACACCGACGGCGATCGTCACAAGCGGTGTGATGAGAATATCAATTTTCGTCTCCTTGGACACGGCCTTTCCGACTTCAGAGGCCACAATGGCGACGAACAGCACCGCCAGAGGGCCTCCTGCGCCGCCGAGCGCGTTCGAGGCAAAGCCCACGGTAATCAGTGAGAAAAGAACCAGCGGCGGGCAGTGAAGCGCGTAGCCGATCGCGAC
>DAIMKA010000208.1:0-3578 GCA_036721955.1 Lachnospiraceae bacterium
CTCTATTTTCTGAATGAGGATCTTTCTTCCCTGAGTGCGCAGGACTATGAGCCCAAAGGCGGGAAAAAGATCAGCGACCTCGGACCGCAGGAGATGGCGGACGATATGCTGGCGCAGCTCTCGGAGCCCTCCGGGGATGTCCGGCGGATTGCACCGGTCCAGAATTTCTCCGTCATCGGGACGACGCTCCATAACCGTGCGCTGACCGTCAGTCTGTCGGCGGATTATGAACAGCTGGACAAGATCCGGGAGATTCTGACCCGTGCGGCCATGGTCAACACACTGTGCCAGATTGACGGCGTGGACACGGTTTCCTTCCTGTGCGGGGATCACTCGCTGAAAAACGCGGACGGGTCCGAGGTCGGCGCAATGGATTCGGATCAGTTTATTTTCAATTCCGGCAAGGAGATCGTGAACTACGAAAAGGTGCGCCTGCATCTGTATTTTGCCAGTGAGAGCGGCGATCAGCTGGTGGACACGTACCGGAGCGTCGTCTACAACAGCAACATTTCCATGGAGCGCCTTGTGGTGGAGCAGGTTCTGAAGGGACCCAATTCGGATGTGGTTTTCCCGACACTGAATCCGGCGGCCAAGATTCTTTCCGTCACGACGAGGGACGGCGTATGCTATGTCAACCTGGATCAGGCGTTCCTGACAGAGCCTTATAATGTCACTACGCAGGTCGCAATCTATTCTCTTGTCAATTCCCTGACGGAGCTTCCCTCGGTGAGCTCGGTTCAGATCACCATTGACGGAAAAGCCAACAAATCTTTTATGGAAACCAGTCTTTCTTCTGCGTTCGAGCAGAATCGTTCCATCGTAAGAGAAAACGAGAACAAGTAAAAAGGGGAAATCATGCGAAGACCGCTTTGCGTGGCTGCCCTTGTCTATACCATTTCTGTGTGGATTCTTCTGCAGTTTATGCCATGGGAGCCGGAAACCTATCCGGACTGGAATAAGAAAAGCGTGTGGGCAGAGGGCATTGTTGTATCCAGGGAATATCATACAAATGAAAACGGAGAGGTAAGACTCCTGGTGGAGCTGCAGGATCCGGTGATCGCAGAGGCCTCCGTGATTCCGGAGGAACAGGCGGATTCGGGAGGAATGGATGCCGCGGAACAGAAAACGCTGCAGCTCCCGCGCAGTCTTCTGTGCCGGATGGGAGACGGGAGCATGGAAAAGGCGGCGGAGCTGGACGAACTGCTCCCAATCGGCAGCAGGATCACCGTGACAGGAAAATTCCGCATTTTCCGGCAGGCATCCAATGCGGGAGAATTCGACAGCAGGCTCTATTACCGGATTCTCGGGTGCGAGGCGCAGCTGACAGGAGCAGAACTTCAGGCGGAAGAACGGCCGGAGAGAAGCGTTTCGCTCCGGAGTCTTCGTTTTGAAACGGAGGAACTTCTGCACCGCACACGGCGGCGGATGTCGGCGGTACTTACAGGGTGCCTTCCGGGGCAGAGCGCGGAGATCATGAAGGCGATGCTCCTCGGGGAAAAGGGCGGACTGGATCCGGAACTGAAAGACCTGTATCAGGGAGCCGGAATTGTCCACATCCTCGCCATATCGGGCCTTCACATTCTGATGATCGGAATGGGCGTTTTCCGGCTCCTTCGAAGGCTGCGGGCAGGAAACGGGACGGCGGCGGTTTCTGCCATGGCGGTGATTCTCCTGTACGGGCAGATGACCGGAATGAGCGCATCGTCCCGCCGGGCCGCTCTGATGTTCCTCCTTCGCATGCTGGCAAAGCTCGTGCACCGGACCTATGATCTTCTGACCGCCGTCAGCATCGCCGGTGTGCTTCTCCTGATTCGGGAACCGCTCCTTCTGCGGTATTCCGGTTTTCTTTTCTCGTTCGGCGCGGTTCTTGGAATTGCGCTTCTCGTGCCATCCTATGAAACACGGCCGATGAAAGGCCTTTCTGTCTCACTGGCAGTTCTGCCGGTGCATCTTGTCTGTTACGGCACCTTTCCGATTCTTTCCATTGTTTTGAATCTTCTGGTCATTCCTCTCATGAGCGCGGTCATGGCGGGCGGATTTCTGACGCTGGCGCTCGGACTCATCAGTCCCGTCCTGGGAAAAATCGCAGGGACGGTTCCGACCGGGATCCTT
Organism: Lachnospiraceae bacterium; assembly: GCA_036721955.1. Lineage (GTDB taxonomy): Bacteria > Bacillota > Clostridia > Lachnospirales > Lachnospiraceae > CAG-791. The sequence continues at coordinate 2,113 of DAIMKA010000208.1, forward strand.
GTTTTCTATGAAGTCCTCTGTAAAACCGCACAGAGCGTGCCGGGGCAGGAGATGGTTTTCGGGGCCCCGTCCGGCGGGCAGACCGCCGTTTATCTGGGGATTCTTGCGGTGATCGCCTCTCTGAAGGAGGGGACGGAACTGTGGAAGCCTCTGGGAACACTGTGCGGAAAAATGCGGAAGAAAGCCGGAAAATTCCAAAGGAGAAAGGAGAAGCGTCCGCAAGCAGCCGATGAGAAAACGGCAAAGCAGCGTGTCCGGAGGCGGGAAGGCCTGCGCATCGTCCTGACCGCGGCGGCCCTTCTGGTTCTCCTTGTCCGCATCCGGCCGGGATTTTCGCTTCACGCCGTGGATGTGGGGCAGGGAGACGGGATTCTGATTCAGGCGGACGGAGTCAACATCTGGATGGACGGCGGGAGCACGGATAAGTCCGACGTTGCGGAATATCAGATTTTACCGCTGCTTCATTACTACGGCGTAAGAAAACTGGACTGCTGCATCCTGACCCATGAGGATGAGGATCACAGGAACGGACTGGTGGAGCTCCTGCGGAGCGAGGGAGAGAACGGATCGGTGGAAATCGGGCTCCTGCTCCTTCCTTCCGTCCGCGCGGAGGAGAAGACAGAAGGGTACCGGGAAATGGAGGAGCTGGCATCGGAACGCGGAGTTCCGGTCCGCTATCTGAAGGAGGGAGATCTTCTGGAGCGGGGAAAGCTTCGGATGGAGTGTCTGCATCCGGAGGAGAACAGCAGCTACGCGGAGGCCAACGAGCGCTCAGTGACGTTATACCTGACCTACGGGGATTTCAGCTGCCTTCTGAACGGAGATCTGGAAGGCGCGGGGGAGGAGCGGCTGCTGCGGTATGTCCGGGAAGAGAAAGGAAAGACGGAAAAGGAGAAAGATGCTGACGAAGAGAACCATATAACGGGGGATGAAAAGAAGACTGACAAAGAGAGTGAAACCATGGAATCGGAAAAGAACATGGAAGGAACAGAAGAAACGGCGGAAACAGTGGAGGCGAAGATCCCGGTTACACTTCTTCATGTTGCCCACCACGGCTCCCGGGGAGCCACCAGTGAGGAGTTCCTGCAGACCTTTCGTCCAATGTATGCATATGTTTCCTGCGGGGAGGGCAACCGGTACGGCCATCCGCATCAGGAGACATTAGAGCGTCTGCAGGAAGCCGGCGTGCAGCGGATTTACGACACGAGATACGGCGGCGAACTGACGTTTACGACAGACGGAAAACCCCTGCGGGTCCGGAGTTTCAATGCAAAATGACCCGGCTTCGTTACAGAAAAAACAGAGCATATTTGGCATTTCCGTGCACATATTTTTGCCTATAATAAACATATGTTCTGAATACGGAGGAGGGGAAAAATATGGTTTACACCTGTCATTACGACTCGCCGCTGGGCGGCATCCTGCTGGCAGCAGATGAAAAAGGCCTGACCGGTCTGTGGTTTGAC
>DAIMKA010000209.1:0-3572 GCA_036721955.1 Lachnospiraceae bacterium
ATTCATGAGAGCACACACCATATTGGCCTCAGAGGGTTTCAGCCCTCTCTTTTTTAATGGGCGGAATGCATCATCAAAACGGTGCATATTCCGGGGCAGTATCGCCCCCGTGTGCTCGTAGATGATCTGTGCGATGCTCACCTCGTGTGGTTCTTCTTCATCCTCTTCGGATTTACGTCCTGCATACCTGGTTTCATACCATTCCGGATTCAGCGGTATAGAGGGGATCCATTTGCCATCATCAAACCAGAAACCGTCCTCTTCTTCTTCGTAACAGTCAAGGCCCCACGGAAGCATCGATGCCGCACGGCAGATGACCGCCGTCATAAATGAATAGACCCACGCATAATCATCGTCCTGATCGAATAAATAAAGAATCGCAAAGCACAGCTCATATGGATCTTCAACCGAAAAGTTGTACATTGCTTCCGCCTGATCTGCGTCCATACATTTTATCAGTCGATCTTTGCTCATGACGGAAGCCTGCAATCCGGTAAAACGGAAATCGCCAATCTTTTTTCTGATATCGTTGTGAGCTTCCTCAGCTTTATCGATCTGACACATCAGCATATCAGCTTCCAGCTTTTGCTTTTTTATCGGAGTGTCGTCAAACAACGGAAGCGGTGCCATAAGCGGCAGCGTCGGCCTTGCCTGCTTTTTCGGGAAATATTTTTTCTCGATTTCTTCGATCTGCTCGGTCAGGCGATCAAGGTTCTCCTCCTGTCTGCGCATCTCATGGACCAGCGGATTCAGGGCTTTGAAATAGAGATCTGCCCATTCCCAGAACTTTGTCTTCAGCTGGGCAGCTGCCACTTCTTTTGAAACGTCCGGGATAAGATCGAGGATTGCATGGAAGGTGGAATCACCCTTCCTGGATAGAATGTTCGGCGGAACGACATAACGTTCTGTTTCGCCATACCGATTCTGAACCGCCCAGAGCATTCCTTCGATGATCTCATCGGAGAACCGGGTATCGTAGACATCCGGTATATCCACATAGTCGCATTCTTCCGGCAGAAGAGCGCACAGCTCCCGTATTTTACCATCTTCCCATATCTGGTCGAGCATCCAGATCGCTGCGCCAAGACACAGATTGGATTCTCCATCGATGCTGTCGTAAGACAGAATCGGCAGCAATGCAATATTCGCAAACTCATCCTTGATGTCGATTTCCGGATAGATTTTGGTATACCGTTCCTGCATCTCCGGCATCAGATGCGCCACCGCCTTCATCCGGCGGGCGCAAAGTTTTTCTGTCAAATCGTACCTCGTAACGATGTCCGACTTGCTCTTACGCTGCACTCTGTTTACAATTTGTAAGTTTTCCTGAAAGATATCCCGGATCATGCTCATAATCGGATCTGTATGGATGTGCTTTTTCTTATTTCCCAACGGATATCACCTGCCTTTTTATTTTATTATATCTGTATACCGTAGGTATAGCAAGGTAAGTGCAGGCAAAAATCAACAAAAAATGCTCCCGTACCGGAAAACGCAGTCCGATACGGGAGCATTTGCTTTTATGCGGATTTATTGGGGAACAGCCGTGTCTTTACAGAAACTTCTCGATTTCCGTGCCTTCCACCAGCTTGCCCAGAGGCAGTTTTTCCAGCGGAAGCTTGTTCAGGCCAAGGCAGGTCTTTGCTGCGGTTGCCAGCACACGGATATCATACCATGCCGGGTAAATGGGGTCTACCTGCTTGTCCAGATGCAGCAGGCCATAGACGGCCATCATTGCGGTACGGACGGAGTACTCCACCGTAAACACGCAGTCATCCTTTACTTCTGCGAACTGACCCAGGAATGCGAAGTTCTCGCTGCCGGCAGGAATGACCTGCGGACGGTCGCCCGCAACACGAGGCATGAACTGTGCGGTGATATAGGGCATCATGGCAGGGATCACGTTGATGGTGTGCTCCAGCACTTCCGGGATGCGGTCTTTCAGACCCACATGGTACAGCAGCTCTTCAAACATCTCACGGCCGGTGCATTCTGCGAAGGTCTTATGGACATAGTTGCCGGGCACATCCAGACGCAGTGCATAAGCCCACAGCACCTTGACGTTAGCCGGCTGATTGATGAAGTGCGGATCTTTCGGCACGACCCAGCTCATGATCCAGTTGGAATCCTTGATCGTGACCAGACCGTTCATACCGGTGGGGTTCTGGGTCAGCTTTGCCAGCTGCGGGAAGACGATGTCATCGTCCTTCAGGGTGACAGTGAAGCTCATCCACTTGGACTTGTCGATATTCTCGCAGAACTTTTCGGGATGACCGAAGTCCGGGCTCTTTGCGGCCAGCTTCTTCCAGACGGAGAAGCAGCCCTTCTCTTCCGAACGGTTCAGGACCGCAGGCTTATCCAGACTGCCTCTGGTGGTGTTCTGGGTCATGGAGCCATTGGTAAAGGTCACGATATCGTCTGCCTTGACGGCCTGCACCTGCTCGGTTCCATTCTTCTTGTAGTGGAATGCAGTTGCCACTTTCTTGCCGCCTGCGAAGTCAAAGTCGATATCGGTCACTTCGCAGCCATAGTGGAACTGCACGCCCTGCTTGCCCAGCCAGGTGATCAGCGGCAGGATCAGCGAATCGTACTGGTTATACTCGGTATGCAGCAGGCCCTCCAGACGATTGATGCCGCCGATCATGTGCATGAAACGCTGCAGATAACGCTTTACCTCCACAACGCTGTGCCAGGGCTCAAAGGCAAACATGGTCTCAAAGAAATACCAGAAGTTCGTTTCCAGAAAATCCTTGTCGAAGAACTGTTCAATGGTGGTATCGCCCAGTGCATCCTCGGTGGTCATGATCAGCTTGCTCAGCTGCATGGCCTGTTCTTTGGACAGACCCAGCGAAGAAGTATCCAGTACTTCGCCCTGATTTGCCGTCAGGCGGCAGTTCGAGGCGATGGGCTCTTTCTGGTTCAGCTCATAGAACTCATCCAGAACGGTCTTGTTGGGGTCTTTCAGCGACGGAATAAAGCTGTACAGCTCGGAGAAGCACTCGAAGTGCGGCTCGATCTCACGGCCGCCGCGGGCGGAGTAGCCCTTTTCCCAGGTGCCTGCGCCGTCCATGGAACCGCCCATGACATCCAGTGCTTCGTAGATGTTGATGTTCTTGCCGGGCATCTGTCCGTCATGGATCAGAAATGCAGCAGCTGCCAGCGAGCCAATGCCGCCGCCCAGCAGATATGCGTGGCGAGACTCAATATTTTCAGGTTTCTCTGCGTGAATTTTGTTGTAATAGTTATACATCAAAAACGCTCCTTCCAAAATTCGTCTTTACAAAACATTCATGGGAACGCCTGTTTTTTCTGTTTCTTCGGTGTTCCCTATTTGTGCCCTGAGTATAGTCCATTGCATCGGAAGGTACAAGAAACAATGATGCCGCACTGTGACAGTTTTGCACAGTGCGGCACAAGTGTGACATTTTACTGCATCTTCTGCATCGTGAACTGGATCAATCCATCCAGCAGCCGGTCCAGTTCTTTTTCCATTTTCTCCGGAGGGGCCTCCAGCCCGCTCTTCAGCCAGGAGACAAAAACACCTAGCAGCGCATCGGTGTAGAAGGTCTGAC
>DAIMKA010000210.1:0-3570 GCA_036721955.1 Lachnospiraceae bacterium
GGGTATTCGTGGACGCCGGGGTGCCGGAAATCATGGAGGTGCTGGAACTCTGCCGCCTGGACATGGTGCAGCTGCACGGAGAAGAGAGCAACGCAATGATCCGGGAGCTTCGGGAAGCGTATCAGAAGCGATGGCGGGAGCCGGGAGAGAATACAACCAGGTTGGAGCAGGAGAAGAACACAATCCGGTCGGAGCTGGAGAAGAACACAGACCGACCGGTGGCGGAGAAGCACACAGCCTGGCCGGTGACGAAGGAGAATCCGGAACGACCGGAGTCGGAAGCGGAACAGGAAGGTCCCTTGCCAAAAGGGAGAAGAGAGCTCTGCATCGTGAAGGCGTTCCGGGTTGATACAGAAGAGGATATTAAGCGGGCGGAAGCCTCCGCGGCGGATGCAATTCTCCTCGACCACGGAGCCGGAGGCACAGGAGAGAGCTTCGACTGGAACCTTCTGAGGAACTGCAGGAGACCGTTTTTCCTGGCAGGAGGACTGACTCCGGACAATGTAGCGGAGGCCATCAGGCGGACAAGGCCGTACGCCGTGGATGTCAGCTCGTCCCTGGAAACGAACGGGCGCAAGGATCCGGAGAAAATACGAAGGTTCATGGCCGCGGTGCGCAGGATGGATGAAAGATAGGAAAACTGAATGATACCAGAAGCTGCCAGGGGGCGAACAGGCCGCGGTGTGCGGCGTGGGTGATAAGAAAATCATAGGATGTCACAGGCTGTGGATGACCGGAACAGCCAGGGCAGTAAGAAGCGTCAAGGCAGATAGAAAGGAAGAAAAGAGATGACCAATCAGAACGGAAGATTCGGCATTCATGGGGGACAGTACATTCCGGAGACCCTGATGAATGCGGTGATTGAACTGGAAGAAGCCTATAACAAGTATAAAAACGATCCGCAGTTCAACGCGGAGCTGACGGAGCTGTTCAATAATTACGCGGGACGTCCCAGCCGTCTGTATTACGCAGAGAAGATGACGAAGGACCTCGGCGGCGCGAAGATTTATCTGAAGCGCGAGGATCTGAATCACACCGGCGCGCACAAGATTAACAACTGCCTGGGGCAGGCTCTCCTTGCGAAGAAAATGGGCAAGACCCGACTGATTGCGGAGACCGGAGCCGGGCAGCACGGCGTGGCAACCGCAACCGTGGCGGCGCTGATGGGCATGGAATGCGTTGTTTTCATGGGAAAAGTGGACACCGAGCGGCAGGCGCTGAATGTCTACAAGATGAAGCTCCTCGGGGCGACGGTGGTTCCGGTCACGGATGGAACCGGCACGCTGAAGGATGCCGTCTCGCAGGCGATGCGCGAATGGACGAGCCGGATCGATGACACACATTACTGCCTCGGCTCGGTGATGGGGCCGCACCCGTTCCCGACGATTGTCCGCGATTTCCAGGCTGTGATCTCCAAGGAAATCAAGGAGCAGATGCTGGAGAAGGAGGGGAGACTTCCGGACGCGGTGATCGCCTGCGTCGGCGGCGGTTCCAATGCCATCGGCTCCTTCTATCATTTCATTGATGATCCTTCCGTACAGCTGATCGGCTGCGAGGCTGCGGGACGCGGCATTGATACCTTTGAGACGGCGGCAACCATCAATACCGGACGGCTTGGAATCTTTCACGGAATGAAATCCTACTTCTGCCAGAACGAGTACGGACAGATCGCGCCGGTATATTCCATTTCGGCGGGGCTGGATTATCCGGGGATCGGACCGGAGCATGCATACCTGCATGACATCGGACGCGCCGAGTACGTGCCGGTGACCGATGAGGAAGCCGTGGAGGCGTTCGAATACACCTCGCGAACGGAGGGCATCATTCCCGCGATTGAGAGCTCGCACGCGATTGCGTATGCCATGAAAATCGCACCGAAGATGAGCAAAGACAAAATCATCGTAATCACGGTCTCCGGAAGAGGAGACAAGGACTGCGCGGCGATTGCGAGATACCGGGGAGAGGAGATTTCAGAATGAGCCGAATTGCAGAGGCATTTCAGAATCATAAAGCGTTTATTGCATTCATTACGGTAGGAGATCCGGATCTGGAGACAACGGAGAAGATTGTCCGGGCGGCTGTGGAGAACGGCGCGGACCTGATCGAACTGGGAATACCGTTCTCCGATCCGACGGCGGAAGGCCCGGTCATCATGGAGGCGGATGAGGTGGCTCTGAAGGCGGGAACAACGACGGACAAGGTTCTGGATCTTACGAAAAAGCTCCGGGAGACCATCCGGATTCCGATGGTCTACATGACCTACGCCAACGTGGTTTTCTCCTACGGATGCGAGAAATTTGCACAGAGAGCAGCCGAGGCTGGAATTGACGGCCTGATCCTTCCGGATGTCCCATATGAGGAGAAGGACGAATTCGCAGAAGTCTTTGACCGCTATGGAATCGACCTGATCTCGATGATCGCACCGACTTCGGAGGATCGGATCTCCATGATTGCCAAAGAGGCGAAGGGATTCATTTACATGGTTTCTTCTCTGGGCGTCACAGGCACCAGGAGCGAGATTACAACGGATATCGGTGCAATGACTAATCTGGTCAAGAAGAGCACACGGATCCCCTGTGCGGTCGGATTCGGTATTTCCACACCGGAACAGGCAGCGAAGATGGCGGGACTTTCAGACGGTGCCATTGTCGGCTCGGCCATCATCAAAATCATTGCAAAGTACGGGAGAGAGGCCGCAGGCCCGGTCGGGGAGTACGTGAAGCAGATGGCCGCTGCCGTGCACAGCGTGTGAGATGTGGACGTAACTCCGCAAAGAGCCTTTTTTGGATAAAATGTCAATGGAATACATGATATGAATGAATTACACTCGCACTAATTATTGTGCGAGTGTTTTTTAAAATCTGGCACGACGTGACTTTACTGTTCTTGACATGAAGTGATTCATATCTTTCAGAACGTTCTTGTTCTACAGCAGTTTACACATTTCATAATTGCAAGTTGATAGCAAAAATGCTATCATCCTAACAAGGTACATCAATGTTTCAGGTAGAATTTTATGAAGACGATCAGGGCTGTTCCGAAATTTGGAACTGGCTGGAAGAACTTCGCAGTAAGGCAGGTTCGGATAAGAATTCAAGAATTCAACTGAAGCAGGCAGAATATTGTATTGAATTGCTGGCTGAAAATGGAACAAGACTGCCAGAATCGATTACGAAATATTTGTGTGATGGAATATGGGAACTCCGACCGGGCAATAATCGGATCTTTTATTTTTTCAGAAAGAATGAGAATTCTTATGTTTTGCTGCATCATTTTCGTAAGAAGACACGGAGAACACCGGCAAGAGAAATCGAACGGGCCAAAGCAGAAAGAGCGGATTATCTGAACAGAGAGAATATCAATGAAAACATGGGATGAATACAAGAAACATGTAAGGAGTGTGGATCCTGAGGCATCGAAAGACTTGGATGAGGTGGAAGAAAATTCCAAAATTATCAGTGCAATGATTCAACGGAGAAATGAACTCGGTCTTAGTCAGAGAGAGCTTGCGGCGGAGTGCGGCATTCCTCAGTCTTCGGTTGCACGCATAGAATCTCAGTCTTGTGCCCC
>DAIMKA010000211.1:0-3527 GCA_036721955.1 Lachnospiraceae bacterium
GCCTTTGACTTTCCGATGGCGTGAAAAGCAATCACAGTTCGATAAACCGCGATTCTGTGGATGGAATCGTGAGGGCGGAATTTGATATAATAGAAAAAGTCCGCAAAAGCGGGCAGATTGGAAGCATAAAAATGATGAGAGTATCTGAGATCACAGAAGGCCTGATGAAATTTCTGGATGAAAGTCCGGTGGCACTTTTCGCGGCGGAGAACATCCGCCGGATCCTGCTGGAGCAGGGATATACCGAATGCAGGGAAGGAACGGCATGGAATCTGGTTCCGGGTGGAAAATATTTCGTGACGAGAAACGGCTCTGCGGTGATTGCATTTCGAATCCCGAGTGGGGCAAAAGAGGCCGGTTATCACATTGCGGCGAGCCATCTGGATTCCCCGACCTTCCGGATCAAGAGCAACGCGGAGATTGTAGTGGAGAACCGCTATGTTACGCTGAATGTGGAGAAATACGGCGGAATGCTCCTGGCTCCCTGGCTGGACCGTCCGCTGTCTGTGGCGGGGCGGGTGATCGTCCGCACAGGCGACGGGATTGAAACGCGGCTTCTGAACATCGACCGCGACCTTATGATCATCCCGAATGTAGCAATTCACATGAACCGTGAGATCAATAACGGCTATAAGTGGGATATGAAGCAGGACCTTCGGCCGCTCCTCGCGGGAGATCCGGACCTGCTGAAACAGAGCGGTGCCTCCGGCTGCGACTCTGCGGAGGATGGCGGAATCACAGACGGAGAGAACGGGAGAAACGCGGATCCGGGGACCGTATTCCGGAGACTGATTGCGGAAGAGACGGGAGTTTCTCCGGAGGACATCGTGGATACGGATCTGTATCTGTACAATCGGGAGAAGGCATGTGTTCTTGGGCTGAGCGGAGAATTTATCTCCAGCGGGCGCCTGGATGATCTCCAGTGTGCCTACGGAACGCTCCGCGGATTTCTTGCGGCTGAGCCGTCAGAGAGGATCGCCGTGTACTGTGCATTTGATAATGAAGAGGTCGGCAGCATGACAAAGCAGGGAGCGGATTCGTCCTTCCTTCGCTGTACGCTGGAGCGGATCAGTGCAGAGCTGGGAAGAAGCCGTGAAGAGTTTATGGAAAGTCTGACATCGAGCTTTATGATTTCGGCAGACAATGCCCATGCGGTTCATCCGAATCATCCGGAACTGGAGGATCCGTCTCATCGTCCGGTTCCGAACGGCGGGATTGTCATCAAATACAGCGCCAATCAGAAATACACAACCGATGCGGTTTCCGGCGCAGTGATGAAGGAAATCTGCAGAAAGGCAGGAGTGCCGGTGCAGATGTTCTACAACCGCTCGGACCTGCTGGGCGGATCTACGCTTGGCAACCTTTCCACGTCGCAGCTCTCGCTCAATACCGTGGACGTTGGACTGGCCCAGCTTGCCATGCATTCGTCCTATGAGACGGCAGGCGTGAAGGATACGGAGTATCTGGCAAGGGCCTGCGAGGTCTTTTTCTCCGGATCCGTGCGGGGAAAAGGCGACGGAAACTATCAGCTGAAATTTTAGTGAAGAAGCGTTTTGCAGGATGAAAACGCGGAGGTCGGAAATTAAGTATGAATGACAACATTAAAAACCTTATTTTTGATCTGGGAGACGTGCTGATTCAGTATCGCTGGCGGGATCTTCTGCGGGATCTCGGCGTGAAGCCGGAGGACGTGGACCGGATCGGCGCCGAGATGTTCGATGATCCGAAGCATCTCTGGCATGAGTTCGACCTTGGCAACAAGGACGGGCAGCAGGTCGCGAAGGAGTTGGGAGAGGAATACCCGGAGGACGCGAAGGTCATTGCGGATTTCGTCCGGCATGGTGAATTCATGCATGTCCCGAGGCTGAGAGTCTGGGAGCTGATTCATGTTCTGAAGCAGCAGGGATACCGGATTTATCTTCTTTCCAATTATCCGGAGGAACTGTTTCGCAAGCACACGCAGTATGCGGATTTTATGGATGATCTGGATGGCCGGGTGGTTTCCTATGAAATCCATGAGAGCAAGCCGGAGCCCCCGATTTATCAGGAACTGCTGCAGCGCTATCATCTGAATCCGGAGGAGTGCCTGTTTTTCGATGACCGGCGGGAGAACATTCTCGGAGCGCAGTCCTGCGGCATTCACGGCAGACAGGTCTTTTCACAGGAAAGTCTTCTTGAGGATCTGGAGAAGATCCGTCAGGGGAGGGTTGAGGAGATTCTGGAAGAGGAGAGCAGCTCCAGATGATGCAGGACCGCTGCGGCAGCATAGAAGAGGATATCCGGAGATCTGTGCTGTGTGAACGATGAGATTGAATCCTGTTTTGCACAGCGGTGGAAAGCCGATGGAAGACGATCTGCGTAAGGCGGGTCAGGTGGAATCTGTCACAAAGAGGACAAGAAGATGAACATCGCGGTTTACTGCGGGGCCAAGCCCGGCAAAGAAGAGAAATACAGGGAGGCTGCGGAAAAGATCGGAACCTATATCGGCAGTCACGGACATACGCTGATTTACGGCGCGGGAGCCCTCGGTACGATGGGAACCGTGGCCGAAAGCGTTCAGAGGAGTGCGGGTGATCGCGGCAATTCGATCATCGGCGTCATTCCGCAGTTCATGGTGGACCGCGGCTGGCAGAAGAGGGACCTGACGCAGATCATTGTGACCGATACGATGTCCTCGAGAAAGGCGAGGATGTTGGAGCTCGCGGATATCTACATTGCAATGCCGGGAGGACCGGGAACACTGGAGGAGATCACGGAAGCTTTTTCTCTGGCGACGCTCGATCAGCATGCCAAAAAATGCATCCTGTGCAGTCTGGACGGCTATTACTGCCCGCTTCAGGAAATGTATGAGAAAATGGTCAGGGAGGGCTTCATGCTGCCGGAAATGCTGGAACGACTGCATTTTGCGGAGAGTGTGGAGGAGGTTCTGGCCCTGCTGGAGGCAGAAGAAAACGGAAAATGATATCTGCATGATATGCAGGATAGCATAGCCGGAATATTTGCCCACCTGACAGTTTCCTGAGGGGCAGAACGGCGAAATGTATTCATGTACCGGTTTATCCGGGAAATTCAGGCGTCGGGGAGAATTGATTTTATGAGTACCGCACCTTCACAGAGCGCTTATCAAAAAACAATTTATGCCTGTTTCATGGCTTATATTGTACAGGCGGTGGTAAATAATTTTGCACCGCTCCTGTTCCTGACCTTTGAGTCCCAGATGGGGATTCCTTTGTCGCGGATTACGTTTCTGATCACATTTAATTTCGGTGTTCAGCTGGTCATCGACCTGGTTTCACCGAAATTCATCGATCGCATCGGCTATCGTGCATCTATGCTGCTGGCAGATGGGTTCTCCGCAGTGGGGCTGATCCTTCTTGCGGTTCTCCCGTTTGTGATGTCCGATCCATTTGCGGGACTCCTTCTTGCCGTGACAGTCTATGCAGTCGGCGGAGGACTTCTGGAGGTCATGGTGAGCCCGATTGTGGAGGCATGCCCGACCGACAATAAGGAAGCGGCCATGAGCATGC
>DAIMKA010000212.1:0-3515 GCA_036721955.1 Lachnospiraceae bacterium
CAACCGCCGTAACCCTCTTTTCTTCCGTGATGAATTCTGTCCGAAGATGCCGGACATCCAGCAATACCTCACTCAACTGCCGCCTCCCTTTTAAGTCCTGTCATTTCCTTTCAGGCTCTGCCGCAGGCGCCCTCTTTTTCTCTGATGCGCCCGCTGCCCGTTTTTCCGTATCTTCTGTTCTTCCGGGGTCCTGCCGTCCTTACCTGCCGCGCTTTCTTTTGCCGGGAAGGCTTCTTCCGGCGGCACTGATGGAAATTCCGGTCACCGCGAGCATAATGCCCGGAAAGGTCACGATCCACCAGGCGGTCATCATGTAATTTTTCCCCTCGGAGATGATTGCTCCCCACTCCGGCGTCGGTGTCGGAACCCCGAGGCCCAGAAAGCTCATGGACGCTCCCATCAGCATGCACATCATGATGTCCGAAACCGCATAGACGAGAACCGTCGGAGCAACGTTCGGAAAAATATGCCGGAACATGATCCTGAGATCCGAATACCCGAGGGATTTCGCGGCCTCCACATACTCGCTGCCGCGGATGACGAGGACATCACTCCGGACCAGCCGTGTGTACTCCCGCCATCCGACGAGCCAGATGGCGAGGAACAGATTCCGGACTCCCGAGCCCAGAATCGCCACGATTGCAATTGCGAGCACCATCGTGGGAAACGCAACAAAAACATCCAGAATGCGCATGATAACCGCATCCACCTTCCCGCCGAAATACCCCGCAATGATTCCGACTGCAGTCCCGAAGACCGCGGGAACCAGCATCGCGAAAAAACCGATTTCCAGATCCAGTCTCGCCCCGTACACCACCCGGGCAAAAACATCCCGTCCGAAATTATCCGTTCCGAAGAAATGGGCCGCGGACGGCGCCTGCAGAAGCGCTGTCATATCCTGCTCCAGCGGGTCATAGGAAGTAAACAGCTGCGGAACCGCCGCCATCAGAAGGACGACCATCAAAACGGCATAGGCACACCAGGTAAAAACACTTCTTTTTTTCACTCTCTTCCACCTTCCCTTTCCCGTCACTCCAGCCGGACCCTCGGATCCAGAACCGAGTAGGAAATGTCCGTCAGAAGATTCATGACAAGGACAATCATCGCAAACAGATAGACCGTTGCCTGCACGAGAGGATAGTCGCGGGATAAAATCGCATTCAGCATCATCTGTCCCAGTCCGGGAAGGGCGAACACACTCTCAATGACAATGCTGCCCGCCAGCATTGCCGTCATCCGCATGGCAAGAAGCGTCACCGCCGGAATCAGAACGTTGTGAAGGATATAGCTTCTCCGGATTTTCCCCTCCGAAAGGCCCTTGCTCCTTGCAAAATCCACGTAGTCCATCTGCAGAATCCTGCCGATATTCTCACTGATGTTCCGGATCACGAGAGATGCCGTCATCAGGGCCCCCGTAAGCGCCGGGAGAATCAGGGAAACCACGTGCTCCGCCGCCGTGCTCCCCCATCCCCCCGCCGGAAAAATCCGAAGCTTCAGCGCGAAAACAAGAAGCAGCACCAGTCCGATCAGGAATTCCGGAACCGAAATAAAAAACAAAGACATCGAATCGATCATCCGTGAGACTGCACTGTCCTTGTGCGTGCCCGCATAGCAGCCGAGCGGAATGCTGATGAGGGCCGCAAAGAAAATCGTCATGAGCGTCAGAGAAACCGTGACCTGCGCCTTTTGCAGAAACAGTTCCGTCACCGGTGTTTTCAAAGAGAGCGAATTTCCAAAATCAAAGGTCAGACACTGTTTCAGGAAACGGACATACTGGGTCAGCAGCGGCTGGTCCAGTCCCATTTTGGTGCGCATCGCCGCGATGGCCTCGTCACTTGCCATATTTCCGACGAGAAGAATTGCAGGATCTCCCGGAATCAGCCTCATGCCGAAGAAAATTGCCGCCGTCACAATAAGAAGCACCGGGATCATCTGAAGAACCCGTTTGAAAATATAGGTCAGTTCATCCATTCTGCATCCCCCTTCCCCCTGTCTTTCTTCCTTCACAGCCCTCGGGTCTTGGCCTGCCAGGCTCTGACGAAAAGCCCGGCAGGACGTTTTTCCTCTTTGTCCTCTTCTTACCTCGCAATCGTCATGTCCCGGAAGTTGTACACACCGAGGGGATTCTGCGCAGCTCCCTGAACCTTGTCCGTTGTCACAAAGGTATAGGGCGCATACAGAATCGGAATCAGAGGCACCGCGTCCGCGATGACTTCCTGCATATTCCGGTACGCCTCCGAACGTTTGTTCTCATCCATTTCACTGTTTCCTTCCATGCAGTACTCCTCCGCCTTTTTCTGGTCCTCATCGTTCCAGTAGGTTCTCCAGCAGTGAGTCTGGCTTTCAATGGCAACCAGTCCCGCGAGTTCCGAAATATCCGTCATGTCGCTCGTCATATTGCTGATAAAAACATCATAATTGCCGTCCTTCCAGTTCTGCCTTGCCGTTGCCTTGTCAATCTGCTGAATGTCAAGCGTCACGCCGATTTCCTTCCACTGCTGCTGCAGGAGCGTTGCGGTCTGCAGAACCTCCGAATCTCCGTTTCCAACCTGCACGCTGATGGAGAATCCGTCCGGATATCCCGCCTCGGCGAGAAGACTCTTTGCCTCTTCCACATTCACGCCCTTTGCTGCGATCTCCTGATCGCTGTACGGAAGCGACGGTGCCAGATAGGTCTCCGCAAGCGTTCCGTTTCCATAATAGACAGCATCGTTGATGGCCTTTTTATCTGTTGCAAGGGAGAGCGCCTGCCGCACTTTCTTATCGGACGTCTTCTCTCCCTGGCAGTTGATCAGAATGAATTTCACATCCGTCGAATCAAAGAGGGTGACATCCACGCCGCTCATGGATTGAAGCTCTGAAACCCTGCTGTACGGGACATCTGCCGCGATGTCGATCTGTCCGCTCTCCAGCTGCATGATCCTCGTGCTGTCATCGGCAACCACCATAAGATCCATTTCGTCCACCTTCGGACAGCCGCTCTCCCAGTAATTGGCGTTCTTCTTGAACACCATCTTCTCGCCGCGGGCCCAGCTGTCCAGAACAAAGGGACCTGTTCCGACCGGCTGTTCCGCAAGACCATCCTCTCCTGCCTCTTCGCAATAGGCCTTCGGCATGATGCCGCAGTAGAACATGGCAATGGTCGGCAGGAAGGCCGGGGAAGGCGCCGTCAGATGCGCGACCACGGTTCCGTCTCCGCCATCCTCGATGCTGTCCATCATATCCAGCATTCCGGCCCACGGACCATCCGCCTCCTTTGCCCTGGTCAGACTGTAAACAACGTCCTCCGCCGTCACAGGATCTCCCGTTGAAAAACGAATCCCGTCGCGGATATGGAAGGTATAGGTCAGGCCGTCATCCGAAATCTCCCAGGAGTCCGCCACCGCCGGGATAATCTCTTTTCCATCGTCCGAGCTTCCGACCAGGCCTTCCACCACCATGTTCAGAATCCAGATATCCACGTTGGAGGCCGTCATAACAGGGTCCAGACTCTCAGAGTCCGACCCGCGGGCCAT
>DAIMKA010000213.1:0-3514 GCA_036721955.1 Lachnospiraceae bacterium
GGTTGTTGTGGATCAGAACGACCTCTATATTGTTTATTCCATCGCCGGGAAAGACCGATTTATCCCCATGAACGAAATAAGCGAGCAGATTTCTCTGCTCGCTTCTAACCTAGCTCGTACGGGAATCGAACCCATGATTCTGCCGTGAGAGGGCAGCGTCTTAGCCTCTTGACCAACGAGCCATATTTACCTGCGTCCGGTCTCTCAGGAAGCCTGAGAAGTTTGTTCCACATGTCCCGTGCGCAAGTAAGATAATACTATAGTGCCCCATCCTGTGCAAGCATTTTTTTGCAAAAAGTTAAAGACGCAAGATTCCGCGTTCTCTGGCCGAAATGAGTGACAACTTTTCAGGTCTTCTCACGCTCCGCATCTCTTCCGTACAGAACGGCCAGGCTCCGGATAGCCCTCGCGAGCTCCTCCGAGAGGAAGTGCGGCAGCAGTCTCCACTGCCAGTTCTCTCCCTGCGTTCCCGGCGTGTTGATACGGGCTTCTTTTCCCTTGACCAGATAATCCTGCAGCGGGATGATGCAGAGTCCCGCGGGCGACCGGTAGGCCTCACGGATAAAATCCCAGACAAATGCGCCGTAATCGGTGTTCTCCGAGTGAATGAACCTCCTCGCGAAGTCGCGGTCGTGATCGCTGCACTCTTCGATCCACTGAAGCGTTGTCTTGTTGTCATGCGTTCCGGTGTACACAACGCTGTTCGGCTTCTGGCGGTAGGTAAGGTAACAGCTCGACTCGCTCCAGTCAAACGCGTACTGCAGGACATTCATGCCGGGGCATCCGCTCTCTTCCAGAAGCGCTTCGGTCTCCTTCGTGATCTCCCCGAGGTCCTCCGCAATGATCGGAACCTCTCCGAGGCGCTTTTCCAGCGCATGGAAAAACGCCATTCCCGGTCCCTTCTCCCATGTACCGCCTTCCGCGTTCTCATCCTCCGCGGGCACCGCGTAGTACCGGGCAAAGCCGTTAAAGTGGTCAATCCGGATCACGTCCATCAGCTCCAGATTCCGCTCGATTCTCCGGATCCACCACGCGTAATGCGTCCTCTCCTGCTCCTTCCAGTCATAGATGGGATTCCCCCAGAGCTGGCCGGTCGGCGAAAAGGCATCGGGCGGACAGCCCGCGATTTTCTCGGGTTTCCGGTCCCTGTCGAACAGAAAGACCTCCGGGTGCGCCCACGCATCCGCGCTGTCGAGCGCGACATAATACGGAAGGTCTCCGATGATCCGGACATGGTGATCCCCCGCATAGGCATGAAGCTTCTTCCACTGCCTCTGAAATTCGTACTGCTGCCACTTCGTCCGCGCGATTTCTTCCGAGAGCTCTTCCTGTGCCTCTTCCATCGCCGCAGGCTCCCGGAGCTTCATCGGCTTCTCCCAGTCCTGCCAGCTCTTTCCGCCGCACTTTTTCTTGTACGCGCGGAAAAGCGCGTAATCCGGGAGCCAGTCCTGCGTCTTTTTCAGGAATTCCAGGAACGGCTCCGTTTCCTCTCCGCCCTGTCCGCGGAACCTGCGGAACGCCGCAAGAAGGAGCTTCTCCCGGTTCTCGTACTGCTTCCCGTAGTCCACCCGTTCCGGATCCGTTCCGAAATCCGAGGAAAGATCAAATGCCGCAAAATCGTCATCCGTAAGAAGTCCTTCCTCCTTCAGCGTATCCGGGTCGATAAAATACGGATTCCCGGCAAACGCCGAAAACGACTGGTACGGCGAATCCCCGAACCCGGTCGGGCCGAACGGAAGAACCTGCCAGTACCCCTGGCCGGACCTTTCCAGAAAATCCACAAACTCATATGCTTCCCTCGACAGGCACCCGATTCCGTACTTCGATGCCAGAGAAGAAACCGGCATCAGGATGCCGCATCCACGCTGTAATTTCATTTACATCTCCCCCATTTGTTAACAGTTCCGCACATGGAGATTTTCACGGGGATTGACCGCTTGCGGGCATATCCCATGAAAAATTTTCCTATGGTGAGGCCCCGCAGGGGCTCTGACCGGCCGCATCAGGGATTTCGCAAGGAAATTCTGGATGTGCGGAATCATTTCCTGTTTTGCCTTTCTGTGTTTCGTCAGCCGCCGAACAGGTCGAACAGACTGAACTGGTTCGACTCCGGGAGATCCCCGAGGAGCCCCAGCTCATTCATCTTGTCCAGAATCGTCTGCGAGACCTTCGCCCTCTCCCGGATGTCCTGCTGGGAGACGAACGGTCCGCCCTTGCAGGCTTCCTCCAGGGCATCCGCTGCGTTCGCGCCCATGCCGTGAATGGACGTGTAGGCCGGCATGATTTTGCCGTCCACGATCTGGAACGCGCGGCCATGCGCAACGCCCAGCTCAATCGGCGTGAACTCGATGCCTCTTGCGTACATCTCCCGCACGACCAGCGCATCGTCCATCTGCGCCTCTTCCGCCGCGCTCAGCTTGTCCCGCGACTGATACTCCTGCATGCACTCGAGAAGGTGCTGGCTTCCCTGCGCCATCATTTCATAATCAAAAGCCTTGGCGCGGATCGTGTAGTACGCGCAGTAATAGGCGAGCGGCTGGTGCACCTTGAACCACGCGATCCGGAGCGCCATCATGACGTAGGCCGCCGCGTGTCCCTTCGGGAACATGTACTTGATTTTCAGGCACGCGTCATGGTACCACTGCGGAACCCCCGCCTCCTTCATCGCTTCTTCCATCTCCGGCTTCAGGCCCTTGCCCTTTCGCACGGACTCCATCGTCTTGAAGGCCATCGACGGGTCCTCCCCCTTGCCGATGAGATAGATCATGATGTCGTCGCGGCAGCCGATGCAGGTTGCCAGCGTGCAGATTCCCTGCGCGATGAGGTCCGACGCATTGCCGAGCCACACGTCCGTTCCGTGGGACAGGCCCGAGATCTTGATCAGCTCCGAGAGCGTGGTCGGCTTCGTGTCCTGCAGCATTCCCATGACGAACTTCGTTCCGAATTCCGGGACGCCGAGCGTTCCCACCTTGATGCCGCCGTCCTGCTCCGGCGTGATGCCGAGGGACTCGAGACCCACGAAGAGCTTCATGACGCCTTCGTCATCCAGCGGCAGCTGAATCGGGTCCACCCCGGTGATGTCCTGCAGCATGCGGATCATCGTCGGATCATCGTGTCCCAGAATGTCGAGCTTGAGCAGGTTGTGGTCGATCGAGTGATAGTCAAAATGCGTCGTGACGATCGGCGTCGTCATATCGTTCGCCGGGTGCTGCACCGGCGTAAACGTGTTGATTTCCTCGCCGATCGGCAGAACGACAATGCCGCCCGGATGCTGGCCGGTCGAGCGCCGCACGCCGACGCAGCCTCTGGAGAGACGCTCGATTTCGCATTTTCTCTTGCTGATGCCGCGGTGCTCGCAGTAGCCGAGCGTGTAGCCGTAGGCCGTCTTGTCCGCCACTGTCGCGATGGTTCCCGCCTTGAAGGTCTGCTCATGCCCGAAAATCACCTTCGTGTAGGCATGCGCCTTGGACTGGTATTCTCCCGAGAAGTTCAGGTCGATATCCGGCTCCTTGTC
>DAIMKA010000214.1:0-3504 GCA_036721955.1 Lachnospiraceae bacterium
CTCCGCCGGCCGTTTTCCGATTTCTGTGCCCGTTTTTGATTCCCGGATATTCTCTCCGGGGGTGTCCTGTGGGATGGTCTCCCACTCCTGCTGTTATTTTTTCTTTTTCCGGTTCTCCGTTATTTTCCCGGCCCGGTTACTGCCCGCCGGAATCAGAGGTTCCCTCCACTTTCTCCCCCGCATCTTCCGGAGCCTGCGCGGCATCCGGAATGCCGAGGCCGACGCGGGGCTTTCCTTTTCTATGGATACTGATGAGCAGAATCGCAAGGATGGCTCCTGCCGCCAGAACAATTCCCATCACCATGTTCACCGGAATCGTGGTCCCTGTGATGTAGAGCTGATCCGTGCGGATCGCCTCGATCCACGCTCTTCCGATGCCGTAGCCCGCAAGATACAGGAAGAAAATCTCACCCTTGAACCTGCGGCGTTTCAGGAACACGAGCAGGAAAATCAGAACGCCCAGGTTCCAGAGACCTTCATACAGAAAGGTCGGATGAACCTGAATATAGTTCGTTCCCTCCACGATGTGCGACGCAAGATCCGCGGTGATGTCGCGTTCCCGCACCATCTCAATCGGAAGCCGCATCGCCAGAGGGCCGTTTGTGTAGCCGCCGAACACCTCGCGGTTGAAGAAGTTCCCCCACCGTCCGACGATCTGTCCCACCAGAAGGCCGTACACCGCCGTATCCAGAATTTCCGGCAGGAATTTCTTCTTAATCACACAGTAGACATACGCGGTAATGATGCCGCCGATCACGCCGCCGTAAATGGCAAGTCCGCCTGCCCGGAAGTTGAAAATCTGAATCGGATCATCCTTGTACGCATCCCAGAAGAAAATGACATAATAAATGCGGGCCCCGATCAGGCTGAAAATGATCAGCCACACCGAGATGTCCCAGTAGGTATCCGGGGACTGGCCTGTTTTCTTCGCGATGTGCGCCGCCATCAGAATGCCGAGCATCATGCCCAGCGCAATCATGCAGCCGTAGAGTGCCACGCGGAAATTTCCGACATAAAACGCCTGCGGCACATTCTTCAGATAAATTCCCAGATTCGGGAACGCGATATCCATTTTACCCATTATATCCGGCATAATGTTTCCTCTGCCGCGCTCAGACTGCGGCCCGTATTTCCAAACGATCTTCCTGTTCCTGCAAAAAAATCCCGGTGTCCTGTCTTATTCTGCACCCGCCTGCTCCTCGCGGATCAGATGCACGTCCAGCTGATTGAACGGAATCTCCACGCCTTCTTTCAGAAAGGCGAGGCGGATTTTCTCCTGCATATCCCAACGGACATCCAGATAATCCTGAATGCGGACAAGACACCGAAGGCCGATGACCACGCTGCTCTCGCCCATGGCGTCCACGAAGGTTCTGCGATTCTGCGGAAGAATCCTCGGCTCCTCATCCATCAGCCTCTCCAGGATCCCCATCGCCCGGCGGACATCCTCTCCATAGGAAATGCCCACCGTGATCGACAGACGCTTTTCCCCGGAAGAAAGCCCGGAATTCACCACGGATTTGTTCGTCAGCGTGGAATTCGGGATCACCAGCCTCTCGCGGTCCGGCGTGTAAATCGTCGTGTAGTAGAGTTCGATTTTCTCTACCGTTCCCTGCACGTCCTCGCCCTTCACCGTGATGAAGTCACCCTCCTTGAAGGGCTTCAGAAGGAGCAGCAAAACGCCGCCCGCAAAATTGGACAAAACGCCCTGCACGGCAAGTGAAATGCCGACACCCGCCGCAGCCACCAGTGCGGCGATGCTCGAAGCCTCCACGATATGGAGCTGCACGACCATCGTCACGATGGTAAAACCGAGAACCGTTGCCTTGATCAGGGCGTGCATGAAATGCCGCACCGTCGGAGCCGTTCCCCGCTTCTCCAGATGCCGGTCCAGGGCTCCGAGAATCTTTCCAAGGAGCTTCGCGATTACAAAGTACAGGACAATGCAGAATGCAAGACGAACCAGGAGGTCTAGCGCGGAGGCGCCGACGTTCTTCGACCAGCTCCGGAAATGCAGTATGCTGTTAAGATCCTGATCTGACATTCACTACGTTCCTTATTGTTATGACTGTCTGCGCTGTCCCTTCGGACTGCTCATCTCGAATTTACTCCGTGCTGCGCTGTCCCCTCGGTCAGCTCATCTCGAATTGCTTCGTGCTGCGCTGTCCCTTCGGTCAGCTCATCTCGAATTTGCTCCGTGCTGCGCTGTCCCCTCGGTCAGCCCATCTCGAATTTGCTCCGTGCTGCGCTGTCCCTTCGGTCAGCTCATCTCGAATTTGCTTCGCAAATCCTCGATGTTGGACTTCGTCCAATGCACCCCGTTCCGGATGCATTTCCCTGAGCAAGCTCAGAAATGCATCCGTTCCGTGCTGCGCTGTCCTCAGGAGTTACACGTTAAATCTGAACAAAATGACATCGCCGTCCTGGACGACGTAGTCCTTGCCTTCCATGCCGACTTTTCCCTTCTCCCGGGCAGCGGCAAGGCTTCCTTCCTGCAGGAGGACTTCCCAGTTGACAACCTCGGCCTTGATGAAGCCGCGCTCGAAATCCGAGTGAATCTTGCCGGCGGCCTGCGGCGCCTTGGTTCCGATCTTGATGGTCCAGGCTCTGGTTTCGTCCTCGCCCGCCGTCAAAAAGCTCATCAGCCCCAGCGTGTGATAGCTCGCCTTGATCAGCTTGTCCAGTCCGGACTCCTTGAGGCCCAGATCCTCCAGAAAGGCCTGTCTCTCATCGTCATCCAGCTCTGAAATCTCCGCTTCCATCTTCGCGCAGAGGGCAAAAACCTCGCTGCCCGTCTTCTTCGCGTACTCGCGGACATCCTGAACGAACTTGTTGGAGGCTCCGTCATCCGCGATGTCATCCTCGGAGACATTGCAGGCGAAAATAACCGGCTTGGAGGTAAGAAGGCTGTACTCCTTCAAATACTTCTCTTCCTCCTCTTCCAGATCATCCATCATCGTAAGAACCGGCTCGCCTGCCTCCAGATGCTCCTTGATCCGGTTCAGGAAATCCAGCTCCTTTGCCGCTTCCTTGTCCATGCGCGCGGTCTTCGCGACCTTGGAAATTCTTCTCTCCAGAACCTCCAGATCCGCAAAAATCAGCTCCATGTTGATGGTTTCGATGTCACGGATCGGGTCCACGGATCCGTCCACGTGCGTGACATTGGGATCTTCAAAGCAGCGCACCACATGCACAATGGCATCGCACTCACGAATGTTCGCAAGGAACTGGTTGCCGAGACCCTCTCCCCTGGAGGCGCCCTTTACCAGGCCTGCGATATCCACGAACTCAATGACCGCCGGAGTGATCTTCTTGGAGTGATACATGGCTCCCAGCTTCTTGATCCGGTCATCCGGAACGGCAACCACTCCGACATTGGGATCAATCGTACAGAACGGGTAATTGGCGACATCCGCCCCCGCCTTGGTCAGCGAATTAAACAATGTGCTCTTTCCGACATTCGGAAGACCGACAATACCTAATTTCATTTTGCAAATACCTGTC
>DAIMKA010000215.1:0-3490 GCA_036721955.1 Lachnospiraceae bacterium
TTTCCCCCGCACCGTCCAGACATTTGCCTCGTTCTCCACAGGCTCCCATCCGGTCAGAGCTTCTGCTCCGGTGATCACTGCCTGCAGCGGTTCTGCCGAGTGATATACAATCCGGTCCGTTTCTGTCCCGGCATGTCTGGGATTCACATATTCCCGGTAAACGCCCGGAGCTACAAGGACCTCGTCTCCCGGCATTGCAATGTCCGCAGCCGCCTGAATCGTCCTGAAAGGATGCTCCTTGCTCCCGGCGCCCGGCCTTTTTGCGTTGATATCCACATAATACTTCATATTCTGGTAACCTCCCTTTTTCTGCTGATGATTTCCACCTGGTCAGCCACATTGCGAATGTTCGAAAGAGCCTTCACGATGTACTGAATCGTTTTCTTTCTTTGTTGCTCATTTCCTTGAAAGAAAAGGGAATACTGATTCCCTCAGTACTCCCTTCTCAATATCAACCCTTTACAGCTCCAATTGCAAGACCCTTTCGTCAGATTTCCACCCCGGCCTCTTTCTTCCACACAGCCCCTGCCAGAAGCGCAGTCAGTACCGCCATCCCCAGCACTACAAACTCGAGGAGCACCAGCGGCACACCGTTCTGCGACATCAGAACCGTTCCGGCATCCACGATGAAGTGAATCAGGATTGCCAGAGGATACAGCCATGTTTTCCGTTTTTTCACCGCAAACCAGACCAGAACCGACAGTGCAATCTGCAGGATCATCGCCGAAATTCTCTCCGCACCTCCCAGAAGGAACTGCCAGGACGGTGTTCCAAGCAGTGTCTGCTCCGCCGCATGAAGCTGAGCAAGCGAATCTCCGCCCAGCTTCTTCATCATCGCGTCAAGGATCCCGGTATTGATCATCACCGAGTACACAATGTTGTTGATGGATGTAAGACCGAGAAGGAGCATTGCCTCGAAGCCGCCATGACCCGCGCCGTACATCAGTGCATCCGCATTCTTCTGATCCTTCTTCATAACGGTCCGAAACGCGCAGAACCGTCCGGTCTCCTCGAACAGTCCGGCCATCAGTCCAGCGTACACCGCATACAGAACCGGAGCTTTCTGAATAACCGCACCGGCAGCCGATCCCAGGATCACTGCGTGGGCGAGCTGCTCCAGCACAAAGGCGAACAGCAGCATCACGCCGCATCCGATGAAAAACGGCAGAATGTCCGCGTTTTTCTTTTGCCGGAAGTAAACAAGAAGTGCGATCGGAAGCCCGAACGCGATGATGCAGGTGATGATCATACATACCAGAGAAGCCGCGGAAACCATAGGAAATCCCCCTTTTGAACCCGCTTTTGCGGAATCCGGCTTTCATCATAACATACGTCATGCCGCGATACATCTCTGCGGTTTCTTTTTACTTTCGGGTATTAAAAAAGCTGCCCTTCCGGCAGCTTTTTCTCTTGATTTCATGATCTTTTTCCGGACCGGTCTCTTTCCCGTTTTGGAAAAAATTACTTTCCAAATACCTCTTCCCACTTGTCTTCTTTTACATAAACAGGAATCACATCCAGAGGAGCGTTTTCCTCAAAGCGCTTTCCTCCCTCCAAGATCTCTCCCTTTTCTGCTCCCTCATCCGTGATCTTCACGCGGATCCAGCGGCTTCCCTCCGGAAGATACACACTGCGGTCTGTCTTCCCGGCATAGAGCACCGGGCATACCAGAAGATCCTCTCCGAGGAAGAACTCATCCTCTGCCTTCCAGGTCTCCGGATCCTCCGGGAAGTTATAGAACAGCGTGCGGATCATCGGCGTTCCCTTCTCGTGCGCTTCCTCTGCGGTTTCCGCGACATACCCGCGGATGCTCTCGCGCAGCCGGATGTACCGGCTCATGATCCCGCAGGCCTCTTCTCCGTACGACCACACTTCATTCGCCGCTCCGCTCGGACAGGATCCGCCGCCGGTTTCTCCCAGGGGCTCCAGCATAGGCTCGCGGCAGCCGTGCAGACGCATCACCGGGCAGAAGGTTCCATATTCAAACCACCGGATCAGGCACTCCACAAACGCAGGATCATGGATATTGCCTCCGTGGAAGCCGCCGATGTCGGTGGTCCACCACGGAATTCCCGCCATGCCGATGTTCAGACCGGCCGTAAACTGATTCCGCAGCGACAGGAAGCTCGAATCGATGTCTCCGCTCCAGACCAGTGCGCCATACTGCTGGCTCCCCGCCCAGGCACTGCGCACAAGGTTCATGACTTCCTTTTCACCCTCCTGCTTCATGCCCTCGTAGGCCATGCGGGAATATTCTCTCGGATAGAGATTTCCCACTTCAAGGTCCGCTCCGGCCTCATAGTGGTAGTTGTCGTACTCGTATTTCGTATATTCCGGTTCTGCCTCGTCCAGCCAGAAAATGCGGATGCCGTATTTGGAATAATTCTCTTTCAGCTTGTTCCAGACATACGCTCTCGCATCCGGATTCGTCATATCAACGAACGCGGTCCTGCCGAGGTGCGAGAGGCGGTTTCCCTCTTCGGTCGCCGCAAGATATCCCTTGTCCCGGATCTCTTCGTAGTTGACACTTCCCTCTTCCACGGTCGGCCATACCGAAACCATCAGCTCCATTCCCATTTCATGAAGCTCCTTCACCATGGCTTCCGGATCCGGGAAATACTCCGGATCGAAGCACCAGTCTCCCTGGTGAGGCCAGTGGAAATAGTCAATGACAATCACCGAAACCGGAAGCCCGCGGCGCTTGTACTCCCTGGCTACGGACAGCAGCTCCTCCTGGGTCTGATAGCGGAGCTTGCACTGCCAGAAGCCCGTTCCATAGGAGGGCATCTCCGGTGCCTTTCCGACGACATCGGCATACTGCTCCTCAATCTCCGCAGGCGTATTCCCTGCACAGATCCAGTAATCCATCTGCTTCGTGGACTCCATGTGCCACTCCGTGAGGTTGGCACCGAACATCACCTTGCCAACACCCGGATTATTCCAGAACAGTCCGTATCCCGCGCTGGAGAGGACGAACGGCACCGATACCTGGGAATTGCGCTGGGCCAGCTCAATGATGCAGCCCTTCAGGTCCAGATTCGTCTGCTGGTACTGTCCCATTCCGTAAAGCTTCTCGTCCTGTGCCTCGAAACGGACCGTCAGTGCGAAATCATCCGTCCCGCGGATGGCATGATACATTCTGGGATCCAGCTCCAGCGCGCTGCTGAAGCCCTCATTGTTCCTGCGGAAGCGGTTCCTGTCATATTCCTCCAGAATCATTTTTCCTTCCGCATTGAAAAAGCGAAGCTTCCCCGTGGAAAGAATTTTGCAGGTGATCCCTCCGTTTGAGATCTCGGCATAGTCTCCGTCAATGGAGATTCTGGCTGCCGTCTCCTTCTTTTCTCCGTGAAGGCCGTAATTCAGATCACGAATTCTGCCTGTCGTTGTGCTGCGGACGCGCAGGCCATCCCCCCAGCCCTCAATGCATAAAAGCTCGCGGTCGCATCTGCGATAGAGTTTTCCATTTTCCTGATAAAGCATCTTTATACCT
>DAIMKA010000216.1:0-3481 GCA_036721955.1 Lachnospiraceae bacterium
CGGTTTTGCCGAATGCGGCAGCCGGTGCATCAGCACCGATGCTGCTGTTTGAAAGTGACATATCGATGTCACTTTCAAACTTTGTTCCTGTTCCGCCGCAGCCTGCCTGCATACTTTATCCTGCAGCAATTCCTTTCTATCCGGTGGATTTCAATTGAAACCGTCTGTTTGCAGACCGATTCGCAATCAAAAATCTCAGACGGACAAGACTCCAGAAGAAGTGCCGTCTGTCTCAGGAAAGCGCCATGCGGTCCGA
Source organism: Lachnospiraceae bacterium (assembly GCA_036721955.1). Lineage (GTDB taxonomy): Bacteria > Bacillota > Clostridia > Lachnospirales > Lachnospiraceae > CAG-791. Next base: position 257 of record DAIMKA010000216.1, read on the forward strand.
AAGCTCTCCGCCCGCCTCTTCAAACTTCTGAAGAAGGTCCTGCACCTTCAGATTCTTCTTCTCTTCTCCGGCTACGTCATAAATGATCCGCCCGTTTGACATCATGATCAGACGGTTTCCGTGCGCAATCGCATCATGCATGTTATGGGTAACCATCAGCGTCGTCAGCTTGTTCTCTCCGACGATCCGGTCGGTCGCCTCCAGAACCTTCGCCGCCGTCTTGGGATCCAGCGCAGCGGTATGCTCATCCAGAAGAAGGACCTTGGGCTTCTTCATGGTCGCCATCAGAAGCGTCAGCGCCTGCCTCTGTCCGCCGGACAAAAGACCTACCTTGGAGGTCATCCGGTCTTCCAGTCCGAGGTCCAGCCTCTTCACCAGCTCCCGGTATTCCGCCTCTTCCTTGCGGCTGACGCCCCAGCGGAGCGTTCTTCTCTGACCGCGTCTGGCTGCCAGCGCCATGTTCTCGTCAATCTGCATGTCGCCCGCCGTTCCTGTCATCGGATCCTGGAACACCCGTCCCAGATAAACCGCCCGCTTGAACTCCGGCAGCGCCGATACGTCCTCATCGTCGATCAGGATCTGCCCGCTGTCCACCGGCCATACACCGGCCACTGCGTTCATCACCGTGGATTTGCCCGCTCCGTTTCCGCCGATAACCGTGCAGAAATCGCCGTCATTCAGCTTCAGGCTGACACCTATCAGGGCCTTCTTCTCATTGATGGTCCCCGCGTTGAATGTTTTCGAAATATTCTTAAGCTCCAGCATGATCAGTTCTCCTTTCCGTCTCTGGCAGAACTGCCCGCTCTGCTGTTGCGTCTTGCCAGTGCGTGGAACGAGCTCTTGCGCATCTCCTTCAGATAAGGAACCGCAAGGAAAATTGCCACCACGACGGCCGTCAGAAGCTTCATGTCATCTGCCGGGAACTTCAGCCAGAGGACGAAGACGTAGACGAAGTAGTAAATCACCGCGCCGATTACCACGAAGGTAAGACGCAGGATGAAGCCAAGGCGCTTTCCGAGAATTGCCTCACCGATCACCTCTCCGATGATGACTGCCGCAAGTCCGATGACGATGGAGCCCTGCCCCATTTTGACATCCGCGAAGCCCTGATACTCCGCAAGAATTCCTCCGGAAAGAGCGACCAGGCCATTGGAAACCGCAAGCGCAATGATCTTCATTCTCCCCGTGTTGATGCCCTGCGCACGGCTCATGTGCGGATTGATACCGGTCGCGCGGATGGCGCTTCCCGTCTCTGTTCCGAGGAACCAGTAGAAAATCCCGATGATCACGATATCCACGATCAGGGTCAGCGCAATGGTCTGTCCCAGATACCGGATGTTCGAAGTGAAGTGAACCGTCACCGTTCCCGCGGGGACCGCCTGATTGGCCTTTCCCATAATATTCAGATTGATGGAATACAGGGAAATCTGTGTGAGAATTCCGGCCAGAATATCCGGAATGCCGAGACACACGTGCAGGATGCCGGTGATCAGTCCCGCCGCAACACCGGACAGAAACGCCACCGGCAGAACCGCTTCCGGGCTCCACCCCTGCAGGATCAGCATGACAGCAACCGCGCCGCCCGTTGCGAAGGATCCGTCCACCGAAAGATCCGCGAAGTTCAGTACGCGGTATGTCAGATACACGCCCAGCGCCATGATGCCCCAGATCAGGCCTTGTGCCAGACCGCCCGGCGCCGCATTCCACAGTGCCGTAGGATTCAGTGATGCAAAATATGCTGCCATTTGTAATCTCCCTCCATCTGTTCTGTCTGTTCGGCACAGGCCGGTTTGCCGAATCGGCCGGCGGGCTGGAGACGCATTGCCGAACAGATCTTATTGTCACCACACGAAAAGCCCTCCGATCCGAAAGTTCCGTGTGAAGCAGCTGCAAAAAAACAGCGCAGGCACCTCGTCGCGCCTGCGCTGCCTGTTATTCGATTATAACGCAATCCGCCGATTATTTCATCACATTAAATCGGCAAAGCAATTATTCCGCATCCGGGATCGGCGTGTAATCATCCGGCATGGTCATGCCGATTGCCTCTGCATAGGAAGCGCTGTATTCCTTCGTCGTTGCCGCCGCATTCTCGATCGGCATTGTGGAGATGTCTGCGCCCTCGGAAAGAATCCGGATTGCCTGCTGGCCCGTCGTGTAGCCGAGGTCATAGTAGCTGATGGACAGAGTGGCCAGACCGCCCGCCCGGCACATGTTCTCCTCACCGCAGATCACCGGGATTCCGGCGGGCTCTGTGATGTTGGCAACGATCGTCATGTTGGAAGCAGCCGTGTTGTCCGTCGGAATGTAAACCGCATCGCAGTCGGAAACCGCGCTGGAAACAACGGACTGCAGGTCATTGGAATCTGCGAAGGTGAATTCCTCATAGGAAATTCCGTCCTCATCCAGATACTTCTCAATCTCGTTGGCCTGGAACTTGGAGTTCGCCTCAGCCGAGCAGTACAGGATCGAAACCTTCTTCACGTCCGGTACAAGCTCCAGAATCATCTTCTCCTGCTGATCCAGCGGTGCCAGATCAGAAGTTCCGGATACGTTCATTCCGGTCGTGCCGCTGAAATCCGAAATATTCAGCGCCGCGCCGTAATCCGTGACCGAGGTTCCCAGAATCGGGATATCCGTCGTTGCGGAAACCGCCGCCTGCAGCGCAGGAGTCGCATTCGCGAGAATCAGATCATAATTGTTGTTCACGAAGCCGGTAACAATGGTTGCGCAGGTAGTGGAATCTCCCTGTGCATTCTGATAATCAATCGTGACATTGTCGCCGTACTTCTCTTTCAGTGCATCCTCAAAGCCCTGTGTCGCCGCATCCAATGCATTGTGCTGAACCAGCTGGCAGATGCCGACGGTAAACTTCTGATCGGAGTCCGCTGCCGTGCTCTCCGCCGTGTCTGCCGCATCCTCTGTCGCTGCCGCAGTCGTATCCGATGTCGCCGTGGTGGCTGTTGTATCCGCTGCCTGGCTGCCGCAGCCGGCCATTGCCAGCATGGTACCTGCAAGAACAAGTGCAAGAATCTTCTTTTTCATAGTTTTTCTCCCTTCGCGTCCCGGCCTCCCGGCCGGTTTATTACATTAAAGCGCAGACGCGTTGGTGTGTCAAACTATTTTTTATACCTCACTGAGGCAAAATCCGCGAATGCGGTTTTGCCGAATGTGGCAGCCGGTGCGTCAGCACCGATGCTGCTGTTTGAAAGTGACATATCAATGTCA
>DAIMKA010000217.1:0-335 GCA_036721955.1 Lachnospiraceae bacterium
GGAAAGGATGATGTCATTCTGGATGTGGTTCCAGTATATGTGACGGATGCATTGCTCCGCAAGCAGGATGTGGACCGCTATGACGACAGGGAGATCGTGCGGACCAATCTGATTGAAAGCTATGAGCACTTGATGGAATTCGGACGGAAGCATCTGCCGGATCAGTTCTTTCTGGAAGGAGATCAGCGGAAGAGTCTGCGCACGATCCTTACGAGGGAAATGATTGCCAATACGCTGATCCATCGGGAATATACCAGTTCCTATCAGGCGAAGTTCGTGATTGAGACCAGCCGAATGTATGTGGAGAATGCAAACCGCGCATCACAGGACACCTT
>DAIMKA010000217.1:477-3459 GCA_036721955.1 Lachnospiraceae bacterium
AGGAGAATAGCGGAGAAGTGCTCAGAATTGCAGGAAGGACCGGAATATGACGAACTTTGATTATCTGAAGAACATACCGGAATTCAAAAGCTTTGCGGATGTGGCAATTGCGGCGGAGCGGATTGTCCTGATTGATACGGAAACGTGTATTATCAACTGCCGCCGGGCAATGGAATTCGCAGTGAAGTGGATGTATTCCGTAGACAAAGAGCTGGACCTTCCTTATCAGGACAACCTTCAGAATCTGATGGATGCGGAGGAGTTCCGGGAAATTGTCGGCCCGGATATCTGGAAGCGGATGAGCTATATCCGCAGGAGCGGCAATCAGGCGGCACATTCCGGCAGGAAGCTTGGAATGGAAGTGGCAATGCTATGCCTGGAGAACCTTTCCATCTATCTGGATTTCGTTGCCTGCTGCTATTCAAGCCACTACGAAGAACATGTCTTCAATCCACAGCTGATTCTGGAACGGAAGGAGAGAATCCGTCAGAACCAGCAGAGTGCCCGGGAGAAGGAAGAACAGCTTCAGAAGAAGCAGGAGGAGCTTGCAGAAAAGGAACTCGACCTTCAGAAACTGATGAAGGAAAATGCTTCGCTGAAGGAGGCTCTGTCGAAGCGGCGTGAGGAGCAGCAGTCCTCATATGTTCCAAAGCCGCTGGATCTGTCGGAATACGCGACAAGAAAATTGTACATTGATTCCATGCTGCGTGATGCGGGCTGGACAGAGGGGAAAGACTGGCTGAACGAAGTAGCTCTTCCCGGAATGCCGAATAAATCGGAAGTGGGGTATGCGGATTATGTTCTGTATGATGATACGCAGCGGCCTCTGGCGGTGATTGAGGCGAAGAGAACCTGTGCGGATCCTGCACGGGGACGGCAGCAGGCCAGGCTCTATGCGGATCTTCTGGAGAAACAGTATGGCCGAAAACCAGTTATTTTTCTGACCAATGGATTTGAGACCCGTATTTTGGACGGACAGTATCCGGAACGAAAATGCGCGGCCATTTATTCGAAACGAGATCTGGAGAAATGGTTTAATCTTCTCAAGATGCGGACCAGCCTGAGGTCAGTCACGGTCGATAAGAAGATTGCAGGGCGGTATTATCAGGAAGCGGCGATCAAGGCAGTGTGCAGCAGCCTGGATGAGAAGAACCGGAGAAAAGCGCTTCTTGTCATGGCAACCGGTTCCGGAAAGACAAGAACGGTCATTGCACTGTGCAAGGTTCTGCTGGATCACGGCTGGGTGAAGAACATCCTGTTTCTGGCAGACCGGAATTCTTTGGTGACGCAGGCCAAGCGCAATTTCGTCAATCTCCTGCCGAGTCTGTCCTGCACCAATCTTGTAGAAGAGAAGGACAACACGTCGGCACATTGTGTGTTCTCCACCTATCAGACGATGATTGGCTGCATTGACAGCGTCAATGATGAAAACGGACGGAAACTTTTCACCTGTGGACACTTTGATCTGGTGATCTGTGATGAGGCGCACCGTTCCATCTACAACAAATATCAGGACATTTTCCATTATTTCGATGCTCCGCTGGTTGGGCTTACGGCGACGCCGAAGGATGAAATTGACAAGAACACATATGCGATTTTTGATCTGGAAAATGGAGTGCCGACTTACGGATATGAACTGGCGCAGGCGGTGCAGGACGGATATCTGGTGGACTATGTTTCCGTGGAGAGCAGCCTGAAGTTCGTTGAGAACGGCATTGTCTATGATGATCTTCCGGAAGCGGACAAAGAGGCGTACGAGGAAACCTTTGCAGATGGCGAAGGGAAAATTCCGGAATCCATCGCATCTTCCAAGTTGAACGAATGGGTATTCAATGCGGATACGATCCGGAAAGTCCTTCATATTCTGATGACGAAGGGATTGAAGATTGATTACGGGCAGAAGATCGGGAAGACCATTATTTTTGCGAAGAACCACAATCACGCGGAGAAGATTCTGGAGGTGTTTCATCAGGAATATCCGAATCTTCCGAGTGACTTCGCATGTGTGATCGACAATCAGACGACTTACGCGCAGAGCGCGATTGATGAATTCTCGGATGCAGGAAAGCTCCCGCAGATTGCCATTTCCGTGGATATGCTGGATACAGGAATCGATATCCCGGAGATTCTGAATCTGGTATTTTTCAAAAAGGTGATGAGCAGGGCAAAGTTCTGGCAGATGATCGGAAGAGGAACGAGGCTCTGTCCGGGTCTGATGGACGGAGAAGATAAGTCGAAGTTCTATATTTTTGATTTCTGCAGGAATTTTGATTTCTTCCGCATGAACAAGGGAAGGCCAACGGCGAATATGATTGCCCTGCAGGGGGCTGTGTTCCATCTGAAATTTGAAATTTCTTATAAGCTGCAGGATCTGAATTACCAGACAGACCGGCTGAAGGCGTACCGGAAGGCACTGGTGGAACAGATGGCAGAGGAGGTGCGCCAGATTCCGCGGGATAATTTCGCGGTGCGGCAGCACATCAGGTATGTGGACCAGTTCTCTTCGGAAGAAGGCTACCGCGGTCTGACCTTTGAGGATACGCTTCTGATAAAGGATGAGGTGGCACCATACATTCCTCCGGAGGATGATGACGCAAGTGCGGTCCGGTTTGATGCGCTGCTGTACGGATTGGAGCTGGCCTGTCTGGACGGGAAGAAATATGCGAGAGGCCGCACCGATCTGATGAAGAAGGTTTCCAGCATTGCAGAGGTTGCCAATATCCCGGCCATTCAGGCGCAGTCGGAGCTGATTGAAAAGATTCTGCACACGGATTATGTGGATCAGGCGGCGGTGGATGACTTTGAGGAAATGCGGAAGCGTCTCCGTGGGTTGATGAAGTATGTTCCGAAAACAGGGCGCATTTATCATACCGATTTCGAGGACGAGATTCTTTCTACCGAGTGGAAGGAAGCAGATCTGGAGAATGATGATTTGAAGAATTATAAGGCGAAGGCAGAGTTTTATGTACGGCAGCATCCGGA
>DAIMKA010000218.1:0-536 GCA_036721955.1 Lachnospiraceae bacterium
GGGACGGAACCGGCTGGTACCGGAAGGTATTTTCCGTTCGGAAGAAAGAAGGAAAGCGGATTTTTCTTATTTTCGACGGCATCTACATGAACAGTGCCGTGTATCTGAACGGTGCGAAAATCGGCGAGTGGAAATACGGCTACACCCGTTTTTCACTGGAATTGACCGGGCACCTTCAGGACGGGGACAATGAGCTGATGGTGAGCGCCACGTTCCAGAATCCGAATTCACGCTGGTACTCCGGCGCCGGAATTAACCGCAATGTGTGGCTGCTGGAGACCGAAGAGGTGTGCATTCCGGACGGCGGAATCTATACGCACGCCGAAAAGGCAGAGGACGGCGGCTGGAATCTTCGCGTGGAGACAAGAGTTCTGGGGCCCTCCGAGGAGACGGGAGCGGAGCCGGAAATCCGGCTCTATGACGACGGGGAGCGCGAAATCCTTCCCACTGAGGTGACGGAAGAAAAGCCGCTGGCTGCGCTGCACCTTCCCGCGGGAGACAGGACCGGCGGGCAGGGCGCAGGGAAAATGCAGGAC
>DAIMKA010000218.1:678-3453 GCA_036721955.1 Lachnospiraceae bacterium
AAAATCTCCGGATCGGATTCCGGGAGACCGCCTTTGATCCGGATCATGGCTTTTTCCTGAACGGAAGGCACGTGAAGCTGAACGGCGCCTGCCAGCATCCGGATCAGGGAGCACTGGGGACAGGATTCCGGCCGGATGCGCTGCGCAGGCAGTTTGAAATTCAGAAGAAGATGGGCGTCAATGCGATTCGCCTTGCGCACAATCCGTTTGCGGCGGAAACCCTGGAGCTTGCTGATGAAATGGGACTCCTGATCATGGATGAAGCCTTTGATATGTGGGAGAGGAGCAAGACGCAGTTCGACTATGCGCGGTTCTTCGATGACTGGCAGGCAAGGGACGTGGAGAGCTTTGTCTGCCGCGACCGGAATCACCCCAGTGTGATTCTATGGAGCATCGGCAATGAGATCTATGACCAGCACGCGGATGAACGCGGGTATGAGGTCTCAAAGCTGCTGATGGAGGAGGTGCGCGCCCTGGATCCCTGTGAGAACGGGCATGTGACAACCGGCTCCAACTACATGCCGTGGGAAAATGCGCAGCACTGCGCGGATCTGTATAAGATCGCAGGCTACAATTATTCGGAAAAATATTACGAGGAGCATCACCGGAAGCATCCGGACTGGGTGATCTACGGCTCGGAGACGAGCTCCATCTGCGCAAGCCGCGGGATCTACCATTTCCCGCTGAAGGCGGGAATTCTCGCCGATGAGGACGAACAGTGCTCGGCACTCGGAAACTCGGTGACGAGCTGGGGAGCCAAGAGCATGGAGGACTGCGTGTCTGTTGACCGCGATCTGGAGTTTTCCATGGGCCAGTTCCTCTGGACCGGATTTGACTACATCGGAGAGCCCACACCGTACCACACGAAGAATTCCTACCTCGGCGTCATTGATACGGCTGGATTCCCCAAGGATGCCTTTTATGTCTGGCAGTCTGTCTGGACAGATGTGAAGAAGAACCCGATGGTGCATGTGTTCCCGTACTGGGATTTCAACGAGGGACAGGAGATTGACCTTCGCGTCTGCTCGAATGCGGAGGAGGTGGAGCTCCTGGTAAACGGGACGAGCCTCGGAAGACAGAAGCTGGACCATGCGCCGCACAGCGGCAGACACCTCATCGCGGACTGGCATGTGACGTATGCGCCGGGAGAAATCACGGCGATCGCCTATGAGAACGGGCAGGAGGTTGCAAGACAGACCCGGCATTCTTTCGGAGATACGGAGCGCTTTGTGATCCGCGAGGAGCAATACGGAGCACGGCAGGATTCTGACAGAGAAGAAAATCCGGAGGACACCTCCTGCGGAAGGCTTCATTTCTATGAGATCAGTGCCGTGGATGCGGACGGATATCCGGTGGAGAATGCGTCGGACCGCGTGCGCGTTGAGGTGAAGGGGGGCCGGCTTCTCGGCCTCGACAACGGAGACAGCACGGATTATGACAGCTATCAGGCAAGTGAGCGGAACCTTTTCTCCGGAAAGCTCCTTGCGATTGTGGAGGAAGATCCGGTCAGGAAACCGGACGGATCCCCGTCTGAGAATGCAGAAGGAGAGCGCTCTTCTGTCGGAGCGGAAAACGGTTTCGGAGCAGGCATTGAGCTCACTGTTACAAAGGCGGACAAGGTCCCGGTCCGCAAGGTGACTTTGCATGCCGAAGAGGGACAGACGTTTGACCCGGAGCACAAGGTTTTGAAGGCAAGGGCGGAGATTGCACCGAAGAATGCCGGAGATCAGGAGATCGTTTTCTCCGCCGTGGATGACAACGGCGTTGCCACGAACATCGTGAAGCTGGAGCAAAGCGGAGCGGAGGTTGTGATGACGGCACTTGGTGACGGGGCCTTCCATCTGCGGGCGACCTCGAAGAGCGGAACGGATCATGTGCGCATCATCTCTCAGCTGGAGTACCGGGTAGAGGGCATGGGACCTGCGTATCTCGATCCTTACGGCTTTATTTCCGGAAGTCTGTATACCGGCGTGATCGGCGAGGTCGGAAACGGAAATGAAAAGGGCGTCGCCACTTCCCGCGACGGGGAGACGACGGTCACCTGGTCGGGAATGGATTTCGGTCCGGTCGGGTCGGATGAGATCACGATCCCGATTTTCGCGCTCTCCGGGGACGAGTATCCGCTGGAAATCTGGGAGGGCGTTCCGGGAGAAGAGGGAGCGAATCTTCTTGCGAAGGAGGTTTACTGCAAGCCCTGCATCTGGAACGTGTACCAGCCGGAGACCTATCACCTGGCGCACCGCCTGAAGGGCCTTGCGACCCTCAGTATCCGGGTGCATCAGAAGATCCACATCAAAGGCTTCTCCTTCCGGAAGCTGGAGAAGGCGTGGACGAAGCTCTTTGCCTCGGAGTCGGACGGCGTGTACGGAGATTCGTTCCGGATGGACGGCACGGCGGTCCGTGAAATCGGCAACAATGTGTCACTCCTGTTCAAGGACATGGAGTTTGCCTCGCATCCGCTGCACGGAATCCGCATCTGCGGCAGTACGCCCCTTCCGGGCAACACGATCCATGTGCGGTTCTACGACGGGACGACGGAGGAGAAGGAGATCATCGAATTCAGCAGGGACGGCGGAAAGGTGCAGGAGTTCCCGCTGAAGGAGCGGACCGGAAAGTGGGACCTGACCTTTGTGTTCCTGCCGGGCTCCCATTTCGACTTCGAGTGGTTTGAGCTGTTCTGATATATCTGGACATGTCGAAACGGCAGTTTTGATGTCAGGAAAAGAAGCTGCGCGGTGCTCATGTGACGCTTCGCCGTCGAAATCGCACCGCTGC
>DAIMKA010000219.1:0-3413 GCA_036721955.1 Lachnospiraceae bacterium
AGACTTATACACGAAAAAAGCGCCGCAGACCTTTCGGTCCGCGGCGCCATTGCCACTCGCTCTTTACCTTTACCGTTGTAATGCATCAAAGGATTAAACAGTATAATAAGGATCTGATCCGGCGATGTCAATATGTTTTGTATACAATGATACGATTTGTGTAATTACTGCTCTCCGTCGTACGGTACAACAGCTCCCTTGTAGGTGTCGTTGATGTACTTCACAGCGGTATCAGAGTGAAGAGCATCGGTCAGAGCCTTGATCTTGGCAGCAGACTCATTGCCTTCCTTGACTGCGATGACGTTGACATACTGCTGAATTGCATCGCCGTCTGCGGACTCGGTTGCCAGAGCATCGGAAGATACATTCAGGCCAGCCTCAAGAGCATAGTTGCCGTTGATAACGCCGAACGCTACGCTGGGGAGCTGCTTCGGAACCTGTGCTGCTTCAACCTCAACCAGCTTCAGGTTGTGAGGATTCTCTTCCACATCGTTTACGGTTGCGGTAACGCCGACACCGTCCTTCAGCTTGATCAGACCAGCCTGCTGCAGAAGAAGCAGAGCTCTTGCCTCATTGGTGGTATCGTTCGGGATTGCGATTGCATCGCCGTCTGCGATATCATCCAGGCTGCTCTTCGTTCCGCCATAGATTCCGAAAGGCTCATAGTGAATCTTGCCGTTCTCAGCGATGGCAAGGTGGGTTCCGTTCTCCTCATTGAAGGAGTTCAGGTAATTGATGTGCTGGAAGTAGTTCGCATCGAACTCTCCGGACTCTACGACATTGTTCGGCTGAACATAATCCTCGAATACGGTAACCTCGAGGTCATAGCCCTCATCTGCCAGAAGATCCTTGACAGCTGCCAGAATCTCGGAGTGAGGGGTCTGGGAAGCGGCAACCTTGATGACATTGTCGCCGTCTGCCGGTGCTGCAGTGGTCTCTTCTGCTGCGGCTTCGGTGGTTGCATCCGTTGCAGCTTCGGTTGCTGCCTCAGTTGCTGCAGTCTCTGCCGTCGTGGTGTCAGCGGAAGAGCTGCCGCAGCCTGCCAGAATGCCTGCTGCAAGAGTGGATGCTGCAAGTACTGCTAAAAACTTGTTTTTCATAATAATTCTCCTCTTTTCTGCGCTACCTGCGCCTGCGGGGAAGTTCCCCATAATGTTTCGGCTGCTGTGCAGCCAGGTTCTATATACAACGGCAGTCATGATGCCTGCCGATGCATTCATGATGAAAGTGTTTTCCGATTCTCCGACATTCTCCGGATGACAAATTCCGGAAATTCCGAAGATCCTGTCCGGATCAGGTCCGGATTAAATATGTCTCTTGTCGAGACGGACCGAAATCACGGTTCCGATGAACTGGAAAATCTGTACCAGTGCAATCAGGAGGATGACCGTCGTGATCAGAATATTGGCCTGCCAGCGGTAATAGCCGTAGCGGATTGCGATATCGCCGAGTCCGCCGCCTCCGACGGTTCCTGCCATTGCGGAGTACCCGAGGATTGTTCCGATGGTGATCGTTGCTCCGGAAATCAGGGAAACCCTCGCCTCTCCCAGCAGAACCTTCCAGACGATCTGCAGATTGTTGGCTCCCATCGACTGGGCCGCCTCAATCACGCCCTTGTCCACCTCATTCAGAGAGGACTCCACCATTCTTGCAATCAGCGGTGCCGCCGAGATGACCAGAGGAACAATGGTTGCCGTGGATCCGTAGGTTTTGCCTACGATCACCATGGTCAGCGGAAGGACCAGAATCAGAAGGATCAGGAACGGAATGGAACGCATGATGTTCGTGATGACATCCAGAATCCGGTAAATGACGTTGTTCGGGTGAAGGCCGTCCTTCCCGGTAACCGTAAGGACAATTCCCCACGGAAGGCCTACGACATATCCGAACAGAGTCGAGACAATGGTCATATAGAGGGTATCGCGGACGCCTTCCGCAATCATCTGAATTTCCTGTGCACTCATCTTGCATTGCCTCCTGTTCTGTCGTCTGTCAGCTCTTCCACCGCCAGGCCTCTTTCCTCCAGATATGCAATCTGGCGGGCTGCTGCCTCCGGATCATTGGCAAGGCCGAGGATCATCTCTCCTCTTGCCACACCGCCGACATCCTTCGTATCCGCCTTCAGAATATTCACCGGGCATCCGACCTCCAGAATCATATTGGCGATCACCGGCTCATAGGAGGAATTCTTGGTGAAAACAATGCGGATCCTTCTGCTCTCATGCAGTTCGGATACCATGTGCGCGTGCTGCTGGGCCTTCTTCTCTTCCTGCTCCTTCTCCCATTCATCGGGATCCTTGCCCTCGATGATGAGCTGTCTGGCCGCCCGGGACTTCGGATGGGTGAAAATATCCTCTACCAGCCCGTTCTCGACGATCTCGCCGCTCTCCACGATCGCAACATGGCGGCAGATCTCGCGGACCACCGACATCTGATGAGTAATGATCACAATGGTAATTCCGGTCTCCTCATTGATCCTGCGAAGGAGCTGCAGAATGGACTGCGTTGTCTGCGGATCCAGTGCACTCGTTGCCTCATCACACAAAAGGATCTTCGGATCACTGGCAAGTGCCCGTGCGATGGCAACGCGCTGCTTCTGTCCGCCGGAGAGCTGCGCCGGATAGGCGTTTGCCTTCTCGGAAAGTCCGACGGTGGCAAGAAGTTTCTCCGCTTTCGCACGGATTTCCTGCTTCGAAAGCTTGTTGTGCCGAATCGTCAGCGGAAAACAGATGTTGTCAATTACGGTTCTCTGCATCAAGAGGTTGAATCCCTGGAAAATCATGCTGATGCTGCCCCGCAGCTGACGGAGCTCCTTCGGAGCAAGCTTCCCGAGCTCCTTTCCCTCCACCGTGACGGTTCCCTTCGTCGGAACCTCCAGATAGTTCAGACACCGGACCAGTGTACTCTTGCCTGCGCCGGACATTCCGATGATACCGTAAATGTCTCCCGCTTCCACTGAGAAATTGATGTTCTTCAGGGCCTCTACCTTCGCGTCCTTCGTGACAAAGGTCTTGGAGAGATCCTTTACTTCAATAATCGACATGTTGATACCTCTCTGAGTCAAAAAAAGACAGGTGCACGATGTGCACCTGCCCCATTATACCTGTCCGAACCGATCTGTCAAAGAAATCAGGCGAGAAGATGCACACTAAAAGGCCCCCTGGGTCATGCACATGACCATGGAGCAGCACATCATTCGCATCATCGCCGTGAAGTTTCCGTCTGCCCTGGTCCGCATCTTCGTCGTTCCTTTCCTGAGAATTTCTGTTATCGCTTTATTACTATTTCCTACCTGTTTAGTCGGAATAATACTCCCATCTCCGGATCCTGTCAACCCTGTTTTTGTATTTGTTCAGCACCGGCGTGATTCAGATGTGAATGGACTGCCTGCAGGCCAATTTACATCTGAATCA
>DAIMKA010000220.1:0-91 GCA_036721955.1 Lachnospiraceae bacterium
CTGCGGGCATATTCACGAGGGAAATGGCTTTGCAGCCGCAAGGATTCCTGCCGAAGCTCACGGAAAAGACGGGACGCAAAAAGCGCACCGC
>DAIMKA010000220.1:101-3408 GCA_036721955.1 Lachnospiraceae bacterium
TTTCTGATGATAATAATGCCTTCGCACCTGCTGACTGCAGGAGGAAACGGACCGACTGCGGGCATATTCACGAGGGAAATGGCTTTGCAGCCGCAAGGATTCCTGCCGGAGCGCATGGAAAACCGGCACGCAAAAAGCGCACCGCCCAGTGTGGACGGTGCGCCTGCCTTACGGATGGATCGGTCTTGCGGATCCCGGTGCTTATGTATGCTTATGCTCTCGGATGCTTGATGGCAGCCTGTGCAGCCGCCAGTCTCGCGATCGGTACGCGGAACGGGGAGCAGCTGACATAGGTCAGGCCTACGCGGTGGCAGAAGTCGATGGAAGCCGGATCTCCGCCGTGCTCGCCGCAGATTCCGAGATGGATGTCCGGGCGTACCTTCTTGCCCTTCTCAACGGCGATCTGGATCAGCTGGCCGACACCGTTCTGGTCAAGGTGTGCGAAAGGATCCTGCTCATAGATCTTGGACTTGTAGTAGTCCTGCAGGAACTTGCCGGCATCATCACGGGAGAAGCCGAAGGTCATCTGCGTCAGATCGTTGGTTCCGAAGCTGAAGAACTCCGCCTCCTGTGCGATCTGATCCGCCATCAGAGCGGCACGCGGAATCTCGATCATGGTACCGATGTGGTACTTGATGTCGGAATTTCTCTCCGCCTTCACCTTCTCCGCCGTGTCAACGATCTCCTTCTTGACGAACGCAAGCTCCTTCACATCGCCGACAAGCGGAACCATGATCTCGGGAACGATGTCATAGCCGTTCTCCGCCTTGACTTCGATGGCAGCCTCCATGACGGCTCTCGTCTGCATTCTTGCGATCTCGGGGAAGGTGACGGACAGACGGCAGCCGCGGTGACCCATCATCGGGTTGAACTCCTTCAGCTCGTCGCATCTTCTCTGAACCTCGTCAACGGTAAGGCCCATCTCGTCCGCCATTGCCTTGATCTCTTCCGCGGTGTTCGGGACGAACTCATGAAGCGGCGGATCCAGGAAGCGGATGGTAACCGGTCTTCCCTCCATTGCCTTGTACAGTCCCTTGAAGTCGCCCTTCTGGAACGGGATCAGCTCGTTCAGAGCGGCCTCTCTCTCTTCGGTCGTATCGGAAAGGATCATCTTGCGGATCTTCGGGATACGGTCCGGATTGAAGAACATGTGCTCGGTGCGGCACAGTCCGATGCCCTCTGCGCCGAGGTGTACGGCGTTGGCAGCGTCTGCCGGAGTGTCCGCATTCGTGCGCACCTGAAGGACACGGTACTTGTCTGCCCAGTCCATGATGCGCTGGAAATTGCCGGAGATGGAAGCCTCTACGGTCGGAACATCGCCGAGGTAGATCTTGCCGGTGGAGCCGTCAAGGGAAACATAGTCGCCCTCGTGAACCTTGTGGCCGCCGAGCTCGAAGAACTTCTTCTCCTCGTTGACTCTCATATCGCCGCAGCCGGAGATGCAGCAGGTTCCCATGCCTCTTGCCACAACGGCCGCGTGGGAGGTCATTCCGCCGCGCATGGTCAGAACGCCTTCTGCGGCGTGCATGCCGTCGATATCCTCCGGGGAGGTCTCCTGACGAACCAGGATGACGCGGTTTCCTGCCGCGTGAGCCGCAACCGCATCCTCTGCGTTGAAGTAAACGCGTCCTGCGGCAGCTCCCGGAGATGCCGGAAGAGCCTGGCCGATTTCCAGTGCGTTCTTGAGCTTCTCGGTGTCGAAGCCGGGATGCAGCAGCTGATCCAGAGACTGGGGCTCGATGCGGGTGACCGCGGTCTTCTCATCGATCATGCCCTCATCCACGAGGTCGCAGGCAACCTGGATGGCAGCCTGAGCGGTTCTCTTGCCGTTTCTCGTCTGCAGGAAGTAGAGCTTGCCGTCCTCGATGGTGAACTCCATGTCCTGCATATCCTTGTAGTGGTTCTCCAGCTTGTGCGCGATCTCA
This sequence comes from Lachnospiraceae bacterium, assembly GCA_036721955.1. Classification (GTDB taxonomy): domain Bacteria; phylum Bacillota; class Clostridia; order Lachnospirales; family Lachnospiraceae; genus CAG-791. The sequence goes on from DAIMKA010000220.1 coordinate 2,027, forward strand.
AGGAACTCCTTGTAGCACTCCGGAAGATCCTCGCCGAGCTTCGTGATCGGCTGCGGCGTGCGGATGCCGGCTACGACGTCCTCGCCCTGCGCATTGATCAGGTATTCACCGAAGATGCCCTTCGCGCCGGTTGCGGGGTTTCTCGTGAACGCAACGCCGGTGCCGGAGGTATTGCCCATGTTGCCGAATACCATCGACTGCACGTTGACGGCCGTTCCGAGCTCATACGGAATGTCGTACATGCGGCGGTAGGTATTGGCTCTGGGGTTGTCCCAGGAGCGGAACACGGCCTTGATGGCCTCCATCAGCTGAACGCGGGGATCCTGCGGGAACTCCTCGCCCTGCTGCTCCTTGTAGAGGTTCTTGTACTGCGCGATGACATTCTGAAGGTCCTCAGCGGTCAGCTCGGTGTCGAACTTATAGCCGTGCCTGCTCTTCTCGCCCTCGAGAATCGCATCGAACAGGGTCTTCGGCTGTCCCATGACGACATCGGAGAACATCTGAATGAATCTGCGGTAGGAATCATAAGCGAATCTCGGATTGCCGGTCTTCTTCGCAAAGCCGACAACAGAAACATCGTTCAGTCCGAGGTTCAGGATTGTGTCCATCATGCCGGGCATGGAAACGGGCGCTCCGGAGCGAACCGATACCAGAAGCGGATCATTCTCATCCCCGAACTTCTTGCCGCGGATCTCCTCCAGCCAGGACAGTGCGTCGAAAATCTGCTTCTGCGTTTCCTCGTTGATCTGCTTCCCGTCATTGTAGTAATCCGTGCAGGCCTCCGTGGAAATGGTAAAGCCCTGCGGAACCGGCAGCCCAAGGTTGGTCATCTCAGCAAGATTCGCACCCTTGCCTCCGAGGAGATCACGCATCTTCGCGTTGCCTTCTTCGAACTTGTAAACCCTTTTACTCATTTTTCCTCCTAAGAAAAATAACCGAATCTGCCGCGCCTTGCGGCACGGTGCCTTTAATATCTGAATTATACCGTACTCTCCCCCGTTCGGACAGTCCCCGGGGCTTCGTTTTATGCGCAAATATGTGCAAAAAGTGCTTGATTTGCCTTCTCGCCTTTTATTTTTCAGACTTTTGTTTTTGTTGGCAGAGTACAGTGTACCATGGTCCGCCGGGGTCGGACGAATCCGGGAAAACCGGACGATTTTTGCAAAGTCTTGCCTTTCATGCGTTTCTTCGATATGATAAGGGCTTGGGTTTCAGGCGTTTTCTGCGCCGGAAGGATCAGAACCGCGGGCGGTTTGAGAAGGCAGCCACGGTTTCCTCTGTTCCCGGGAGCCGGACCTGCCTCCTGTGGGATGCAGCCATTTTCGGAAAAACCGCAGCTCATCTGCCTCTGATCGATGACACGATCCCGGGCCGGATGCAGC
>DAIMKA010000221.1:0-3406 GCA_036721955.1 Lachnospiraceae bacterium
ATCTGGATGCCAGGCTTTACGGGACCAGAAAACTCAAACTCCCGGCGCCGAGGCTGGTGATGCTGTATAATGGAATTGACCGGAAAGAGAGGGACAGTATTCTGAAGCTGAGCGATCTCTTTGAGGGAGAGCATCCGGACATTGAGGCCGTGGTCCACGTGCTGAACGTGAATTACGAAAGCGGTGCCGGAATTCTGGAAAACTGCAAATCGCTGCGAAGCTATGCCTATCTGGTGGATCAGTACCGGAAGAACCGTGACCGAAAGGGCGATGTGCGGGCGGTCAATGATGCGATCGAGGGCATGGAGGAGGGACCTGTCCGGGAATATTTGCGAAGTCATCGGAGCGAGGTGATCGGAATGTTACTGACGGAATATGATGAGGAGAAGGTGAAACGCTACCTGTATCAGGAAGCCTGGGAGGACGGACAGAAGGACGGTATGGATGCCGGTCTTAAGGAAGGACTGAAGGAAGGACATGAGTCCGGACTTGCAGAGGGAATGAAGAGGGGACGCGAGGCGGGCCTCGCGGAAGGGGAGAAGAGAGGCACCATGAAGACGCTTGTGCACCTTGTGAAGAACGGAACACTGACCGTTTCTGCCGCGGCGGCCTGCGCCGGGATCAGCGAAGACGCGTTCCGAAGACAGCTTCGTTAGAGAACACAGCAGAACTTCAGACCGCTGTTCCGGTCACCTCGAAATTTCTTACGAAAATTTCAGGAGAGAGAAGGATGAGGCCTTTGCGGCGCAGCCGCAGGACAATTGCTGTTTCAGATACGAAAAAGCCGCGGCCGTGAGGCCGTGGCTTTTCCATGAAAAAAGAATAGAGAATATGTATAGTGAAGCGGTCCCGCGGAAGAACCGCCTTACTACCGTACTCGCGACTGCCCGATGGCAGTCGCTCCTACTACGAGCAAGCGCATAAATGCGCATTGCTGACCGATGGCACTTGGTAACATTCACTCTCCGGATGCTCCGTAGTTGGAGAGAACGCGGGCGGAAGGGTCGTTGACATCGCAGCCCTTCCAGTTCTTGTTGGGCATCCAGAAATCCGGAATCATCTGACTCTGGCCGGGATAGTATTTCTCGAACAGCTCACGATAGAGGAGGGACTCTTTCGTGAAAGGCATCGCATGCGTGTACTGCCTGCGCTTTGCTTCAAACTCTTCATCGGTGTAAAGGGACTCCGCATAATCAATCAGATCATTCCGGAGGGAATGTCCGACGGCGTCGGAGAATGCTGCCTTTTCACGCATCAGAATGGATTCGGGAATCAGATGATCCTTTTCAAAGGCATGACGGACCAGATACTTGCCGATCCCATACTTGTTGAGCTTTTTCTCCGGATCAATATGCATGACATAATCCACGAAATCCAGATCACCGAACGGAACGCGGGCTTCCAGAGAATTGACGGAAATGCAGCGGTCCGCACGGAGAACATCGTAGACGTTGATCTCGCGGATGCGTTTCTCTGCTTCCTTCTGGAAGGCTTCTGCGCTGGGAGCAAAATCCGTATATTTGTAGCCGAACAGTTCATCGGAAATCTCGCCCGTCAGAATCACGCGGATGTCTGTGTTCTCATGAATCCACTTGCAGACGAGATACATGCCGATGGAGGCCCGGATGGTTGTGATATCGAAGGTGCCGAGGGCAGCCACAACCGGTTCCAGGGCTCCGATGACATCATCGCGGGTGATGATCACTTCGTGGTGGTTGGAATGAATGTATTCCGCCACCTGGCGTGCGTATTTCAGATCAATAGCATCAATGTCCATGCCGATGGAGAAGGTCTCCAGAGGCTTGTCCATGAGTTTTGCGGCGGCTCCGCAGACCAGAGACGAATCGAGTCCGCCGGACAGAAGATACCCGACCGGAGCATCGGCATCCAGACGCTTCTCGATGCCGCGCATCAGCTTGTCGTGAATGTTCACGGAGATGGTCTCCAGATCATCCTCGTTGTAGTAGTCCACGGCGCTCATATCCCGGTAGGTGTGGAAGGCACCGTCCTTATAATAGCAGCCGGGAGGGAACGGAAGAATCCGGTCACACAGACCGATCAGGTTCTTCGGCTCGGAAGCGAAGACGATGACACCATTTTTATCGTAGCCATAATACAGAGGACGAATGCCGATCGGATCGCGGGCAGCGATGTACTCCTGCGTCCTGCCGTCGTAGAGAACCAGTGCATACTCTGCATCGAGCAGGCGGAACATATCGACGCCGTATTCTTCATATAAAGGAAGAAGAATTTCGCAGTCGCTGTCGGACACGAAGGAATAGCCGCGTCCCTTCAGATATTCCTTCATCGGACGGAAGCCATAGATTTCACCGTTGCAGACGACATAGCTTCCATCCCGCTCGAAAGGCTGCATGCCCTCGGGAGTCAGTCCCATGATGGAGAGCCGGTTGAAACCGAGAAAACCGTTTCCGGTATCAATGAGTCTGGAATCGTCGGGGCCTCGCGAAATGGTCTTCGCGAGAGCGGCGGCAGCATCTTCTTTCCGCGCGGATGCACCGCAGTAGCCTAGAATTGAGCACATAACATATTCTCCTTCTTGCAGTTGATGATGTCTTGTTCAGCCGAGGCGCTTTCTTCAGATCACTCTTTAGTCACCGCTCTGTCCGCAGGCAGATCCTGCGTGTTACCTCAGGAAGCATCCCGTACTGAAGAATCACAAAAAGAAGCGGCAAAGAGCTCGTCTTCACATAAATCCCTTTCTACCTTCCGAAATGGTTCTGACTCCGAACCAATTCCGGAAGCGGGGAATGGAATTTCCGGAAATAAAGCTCCCCGGAATTTTCTTCCCGATCAAAAGGTATTGTGAATCCGCGACCTCTTTGCCGCTTCTTAATATCCCGCATTATTGCGCGGGCCCGATTGTTTGTCAAGAGCCAGTTGCTGTGCATTATGATATGCATTCGCTATTGAATGTCGTTGACGAAATCGCGGTTTATCGAACCCTTGTCGCCGTCCCGCAAAGGAGGCAGTGTTCCGCGGCTGTTCTCGTCGCAGGGATTTTCTATGTGCTTCGTTTCTTCACCCATTCGTCCGATTCGCGCAAAACTCGTCCGTCCGCGGGCCTTCTTACGAAGACCCGCGTCTTGGACTCAGACACGTTGCGCTCGGTCGGACGGGTGAAGTCACTTTGCACATGAAAATCCATCTGCTTCTCGCGAACCCGCGTTCCACTGCCATCCTTTGCAAACCGGCTCCTTACGCTTTGCATATCCTATCAGCACTTGTTTCATTCTGAGGTGAATGTCCTCGACCCTGCAAATTCGCGATCGGGGGACCGTGACAGATAGAGGGTAAACATGTAGAAACTTTCTGAAATGGTTTCCACCATAAAAGTAAGCCGAGGAAAGTCAGAAGGACGGGATGCGATTTCTGGAAGTGCAGCGGA
>DAIMKA010000222.1:0-2019 GCA_036721955.1 Lachnospiraceae bacterium
TTTTTCCGGACGGCGGGATATATTGAGAGATGGCTGGTTAGGAGCCACTAACTACACGCTGCCTAACGATTCGTTCAAAAGGAGGAACGGAACATGTTACAGAATGAAGCCTGGCATGGCTTTGAGGGCAATATCTGGAAGCGCGAGTGCAACGTCCGCGACTTTATCCAGAAGAACTATACTCCCTATGACGGGGATGAGAGCTTCCTGACGGCGCCCACGGAGGCGACGAACAAGCTTTGGGGGAAGCTTCAGGAGCTGCAGAAGCAGGAACGTGAGAAGGGCGGTGTTCTGGATGAGGAGACCGAGGTGGTTTCTTCCCTGACCGCATATGGCCCCGGATATATCGATGAATCCATGAAGGACCTGGAGCAGGTCGTAGGTCTTCAGACCGACAAGCCCTTGAAGCGTGCGTTCATGCCTTACGGCGGCATCAAGATGGCCGAGGAAGCCTGCGAGATGTACGGATATCACCCGAATCCGGAGCTGCACAAGATTTTTACGGAGTATCACAAAACGCACAATCAGGCGGTTTTTGATGCATATACACCCGAGATGCGCGCCGCAAGACACAGTCACATCGTCACCGGCCTTCCGGACACCTACGGAAGAGGAAGAATCGTCGGCGACTACCGGAGAGTTGCGCTGTACGGCATCGACCAGCTGATCGCGTGGAAGCAGGAGGATCAGGCCAACTGCGGAGACGGCACCATGACCGACGATGTCATCCGCCTGCGCGAGGAAATTTCGGATCAGATCCGCGCGCTGCAGGGCATGAAGGAGATGGCAAAGATCTACGGTTATGACATTTCCGGCCCGGCGCGCAATGCGAAGGAAGCGGTCCAGTGGCTGTACTTCGGCTATCTTGCGGCGATCAAGACGCAGAACGGCGCGGCCATGAGCGTAGGCAGAATTTCCACCTTCCTCGACATCTACATCAGCCGCGATCTGGCGGACGGAACGCTCACGGAGGAGAAGGCACAGGAGCTGATCGACCACATGACCATGAAGTTCCGGATGGTCAAGTTCGCCCGGATCAAGTCCTATAATGAGCTGTTCTCCGGCGATCCGGTGTGGGCAACGCTCGAGGTAGCGGGTATCGGCATGGACGGCCGCTCCATGGTAACGAAGAATGACTATCGCTTCCTGCACACGCTGGAGAACATGGGACCTTCCCCGGAACCGAATCTGACGGTCCTCTACAGCAGCAAGCTCCCGGACAACTTCAAGAAATATGCAGCGAAGATCTCTGTGACGACCTCTTCGATTCAGTACGAGAATGATGACGTCATGAAGCCGGTGTGGGGCGATGACTATTCCATCTGCTGCTGCGTATCGGCAACGCAGACCGGCAAGGAGATGCAGTTCTTCGGCGCAAGAGCCAACCTTGCGAAGTGCCTCCTGTACGCGATCAACGGCGGCGTGGATGAGAAGAACGGCAGACAGGTCGGACCGGCCTATGCGCCGATCACGTCCGAATATCTGGATTATGATGAGGTCATGAAGAAGTTTGACCTTATGATGGACTGGCTGGCAGGCCTCTATGTCAACATCCTGAACCTGATCCAGTACATGCATGACAAATATTACTATGAGGCAGCGGAGATGGCGCTGATCGATACGGATGTCCGCCGCACGTTTGCGACCGGCATCGCGGGCTTCTCCCATGTCATCGACTCCCTGAGTGCCATCAAGTACGCAAAGGTGAAGGTGATTCGCGACGAGAACGGTCTTGCGCAGGACTATGAAATTGAAGGCGACTTCCCGAAATACGGCAACGACGATGACCGCGCGGACGAGATCGGCGTTTGGCTTCTTCATGAGTTTATCGAGAAGGTGAAAAAACATCACACCTACCGGAACTCCGAGGCAACGACGTCCATTCTCACCATCACCTCCAACGTGGTCTATGGCAAGTACACCGGCAATATGCCGGACGGACGCCGCGCGTGGACGCCGCTTTCTCCGGGAGCCAATCCGTCCTACGGGGCAGAGCAGAACGGCCTTCTGGCATCGCTG
>DAIMKA010000222.1:2029-3386 GCA_036721955.1 Lachnospiraceae bacterium
AGCTCCCGTATCACTGGGCGCTGGACGGCATCTCCAACACGCAGACCATGAATCCGGGTGCGCTCGGTCATGACGATGCGGAGCGGGCAGCCAATCTGGTGAACGTTCTGGACGGCTATTTTGACCAGGGAGCACACCACCTGAATGTCAATGTATTCGGACGCGAGAAGCTGATTGACGCAATGGAGCATCCGGAGAAGCCGGAGTACGCGAACTTCACGATCCGCGTATCCGGATATGCGGTGAAGTTCATCTCGCTGACGAGAGAGCAGCAGGAAGACGTGATTTCGAGAACCTTCCACGATCATCTGTAATGCAGGAAGGCTTTTGTGACAGCATGAAAGCAGATCTGCAGGCTGTTGGGAAAGCGTTTGAGAGCTGCGAAGACGATTTACCAAATCGGGAGCTTTGCCTTTGCAAAGCCCCTGATTTTTGTAAAAAGAACAGGATCAGAAAAGAAGAATGGAATCAAAAACGATTCAGGGAAGAATCAACAGCATAGAGACGTTCGGTGCGGTCGACGGGCCGGGAGTCCGCTATATTGTATTCCTGCAGGGGTGCAGGATGCGGTGTCAGTATTGTCACAATCCGGAAACCTGGGGAGATTCGGCGGAAGGCTCCTATCTGGAATCCCCGCAGAAAACCTTCGAAAAGGCCTGGCGGTATCACAACTACTGGAAAAACGGCGGCGGAATCACCGTCAGCGGCGGAGAGGCTCTGCTGCAGATGGATTATGTGACGGAGCTGTTCCGGCTGTGTAAGGAAAAAGGGGTGCATACGGCGCTGGATACGGCAGGGCAGCCATTTTCCGAGGATCAGCTGGTCCTGTCGAAGTTCGATGAGCTGATGAAGCTGACGGATCTGTTCATTCTGGATCTGAAGGAGATCAACCGGGAGAAGCACAAGAAACTGACCGGATGGGTCAATGACACGATCCTGGATCTGGCGGTCTATCTGGCCGTCCAGAGGAAGAAAATGTGGATTCGCCATGTCCTGGTCCCCGGAATCACGACGGACGAAGAGGATCTGAAGAAGCTTCGGGCTTTCCTGGATCACCTGCGGGTCATCTGTCCGGACTGCATCGAGCGGGTGGAGGTCCTTCCGTATCATACAATGGGAATTGCCAAGTATGAGAAGCTGGGAATTCCGTATCCGCTGGAAGGCGTGCAGCCTCCGACCGCGGAAGAGATCCGGCGGGCGGAAGAGATCCTGAAGGGTCCGGGGACGTGACAGATTCATCGCATCCGTGCTTACAGCACGAAGTATAGAAAAACAGTGCCTCTTATTTCCGGTGATCCGGTGAGAGGCACTGTTTTTGCGTTATCCGCATTTGAATCTTTTCAGTTCGAATGAATCT
>DAIMKA010000223.1:0-340 GCA_036721955.1 Lachnospiraceae bacterium
TGGGCGCTATTCCGTTATTTTTCCAGATCTTAATGATCTGGCCACTTACGGAGATAATCTGGCGGATGCATTTGCAATGGCACAGGAGGCATGCGGTCAGTACCTCTTCACTTCCCTCCGGGACGGTGAAAAGCTCCCTGCTCCCACTCCTCTCTCCGCTGTATCAAAAGAGGATGCGCATGCTTTTGTCAATCTCATTGGTGTAAATCTCGATGAATATGCCCGTGCCTATGACGATCATCCCGTAAAAAGGACTCTCAGCATTCCCGCCTGGCTTGACACTGCATGTAAAAATCTCGGGGTCAGCTACTCAAAGGTCCTACAGGAGGCGTTGATTTCC
>DAIMKA010000223.1:402-3349 GCA_036721955.1 Lachnospiraceae bacterium
ACGAATTCATAACATTAAAACATGATACTCCTCACATCATCCACAAGAGGCTCCCTGCTGCCACGCCGAGAACATACCCCGCAATGACATCGCGCGGATAATGCACGCCCCCGAGGACGCGCACCGCCGCGATGCAGACAGTAAGTCCCAGGCAGATGACACCCAGAGCCGTATTCCGGCGCAGGATGCACATGGAGATGACTGCCGCAGAGAACACGTGGCGGCTCGGCATGGAACGCCCCTTTTTCTCCCGTCGGATCAGGGGATCCATCGGCCATTCTTCACAGGGTCTTTTCCAATTCATCCGCTTCCGGACGGCACTCAGTAAAGCGAAGCTGATGCCCGGGATCAGCAGATACGGCAGTACGGCAGTCACGGCCTCCCGGATGCCGCCTCCCTGCAATAGATTTCCGCACACAAGGCACAGGAGCAGCGTCGGATAGGCCGCATACATGACTCCCGCCAGGAGCCGGTCCGCGACATTCAGCACTTTCCTTCCATTTCGCCTGCTGCGGATTCCCGCCGTGATCCGCTCGTAAAATTTTCCGTAATCCCGATTCATTTACTCTTCTGCCTTCTGTGTCAGATTGCCGGTACCGTTTTCCGCGGCGGTTTCCTGACTGATTTTCTCCCCGGTATGTGCGTCAACCGACTCGTCCCGAAGATTCTCCGCGATCATCTGCCGCATCTCCTCCGGGGTCGTTTTCCCATCCATCTCCGGGTCATCCTCTTCATCCCGAAGATCCTCCACGATGATCCGCTGCATCTCCTCCGGGGTCGGATTGTCCATCGCAGCAATCCGTCTCGCCTGATTCGTAATGATACTCTCGAACAAATTGCGCACCTCGCGCGCATTGGCAAAATTCTCCGGCGTCTGTGCCTTGCGCAGCATCAGGAGCGTTTTCACCTGATCCCTGGCCTCCTGGTCCGGAATGTATTGATATTTTCTGCAGTTCAGGTCGAAAATCGAGAGCAGTTCATCCACCGAATAATCCGGAAATTCAATGAATTTGTTAAACCGGCTCTGAAGTCCCGGATTGGAGTGAATGAACGTCTCCATCGGCTTCGTGTAGCCCGCCACGATCACAACGAACTCATCGCGGTGATCCTCCATCGCCTTCAGAAGCGTGTCGATGGCCTCCTGTCCGAAGTCATTTCCCTGATCCCCGCCTCTTGCCAGCGCGTAGGCTTCATCGATAAAGAGCACGCCGCCCATCGCTTCTTCGATTTTCCTCTGCGTTTTCACTGCGGTCTGCCCGACGTACCCGGCGACCAGTCCGGACCGGTCACATTCCACGAGCTGTCCCTTCGATAAAACACCGATCTGCCGATACAGTCTCGCCAGAATTCTCGCCACTGTGGTTTTGCCGGTTCCCGGATTTCCGGTAAAAACAAGATGCATCGACACCGGAACGGTTTTCAACCCCGCGTCCCGGCGCAGCTTCTGGATTTTCGTAAAATCATACAGCTCCCGGACGTCATGCTTGATCCCTGCGAGTCCGATCAGTTCATTCAGATCTTCCATGGGGTCAGTTTCAGGTTCGGTCTTCTCTCCTTCCGGTTCCGCCGTGCCCGTCTGCTGCGCATTCTCTTCCGGAGTTTTCGTATCTGCATTCTTCCCGATCTGCTCTTCCGGGTCCGCGCCTTTCTCCTGCCTTTTGTCTGCATCGGCATCGGATAAGCTTCCGTCAATTCGCGCCGTTTGCTTCGCCGTTCCTGCAAAATTCTTCGCAAGAGGATCGTCCCTGTTGAACTTCCTCGCCGCCTCCATCAGAGCGTCCTGCGCGCGGGTAAGGGCATCCGGCTCCTGCTCCGGAGAGCCGGATGCGTGCTCTTCTTCCTCCGGAGCGCTGCTTCCTTTTTCCTTCGGGGACTTTGCCGCACACTTTTCTGCATTTCCCGCTGTTCCCACTCCGTACAGATCTCCATAGAGGCTGCTCAGCAGGTCCCCTCCCTGCCTCTTTCCAGACTCCGGAGCGATCGCGTGCCTCTGACTCTCCTTATCCTCATCCCCAAACCGTAATTCCATCTTTGTTCCTTTCACCGTGCGGCTTCTCTATCGTCATGTTCCAGTATCGCGAGGAAAGCCCTCGATACCAAAGAGAATTTCGCGAAGGCGAATTCTCCGATGCGGGAGCGAACCGCTTTCGCGGTTTGCTCCATTTAGGAGAACATGCCATCGGGCATGTTCGAGTATAACATAACGTCCTCCCCTCAAGTCTTGTGAAATCCGCCCGGTAAGGGTATCATCGTTACAAAAACAGGAATTCCGGAGGCCCATGTATGTTTTTCTTATTTACCAAACGTGTCACGCTTGCCGATGGCGGCAAGGAGGAAATCGCCCGCAAGGAGAAAATGCTCAATGACGCCGGGATCCGCACCAATTCCTGGAGCACGGGAGCCCCGGTCGTCATCGGCGGGCCTCACATGAAAACCGCTGACTGGTCCGGCAGGCACTATGTCAACCACGACGATGAACGTGTGGTATATCATCTGGAGGTCGCACAGAAGGACCAGTACCGCGCCATGAAGGTTCTGATGGGTGACGATGCCGCACTGGGCGACAATTTCATTAAATAATCCTCGTGTCAGATTCCGCGCACAGGCAATGCAGACACCTCTGCCGGTCCGCATCCGCAGGATACTGTCTCTGTCAGGGGCCGCGCACAGGCAGGGGCAAACCTTCTGCCGGTCTGCATAAATCACGATCGAAGAAAAAAAGCAATGAATGATCTTCAACAGAAAAAAGAACTGGCTCTTGCCGTCATCGGACGGCTGAAAAAGGAATATCCGGACACCAGGTGCTCCCTGGATTACCGGGATGCCTGGCAGCTTCTCGTCAGCGTGCGCCTTGCCGCACAGTGCACCGATGCCCGGGTTAATGTCGTGATGCAGGATCTGCTCCGGAAATTCCCGGATGTGGCCGCACTTGCCGCGGCCACGCCGG
>DAIMKA010000224.1:0-3342 GCA_036721955.1 Lachnospiraceae bacterium
AGCGATTCCGAGCGCCGCCGCCATCCAGGCCGCCCCGTTTCCCGTCTCATACACGCCGGTTCGTGCGAGGATCAGCGTCATGACATTCACGGCTCCATGCAGCACGGCCACGGCCGCAAGATTCCTTCCAAGAGCCAGGAACAGACAGAACGCAAAGCCCATGATCGCCGCATACAGGCCCTGCACCGCGTTTCCGTGATAGAGCCCGAACAAAAGAGAGGACAGGCCCGCCGCCAGGAGAAAGGATTTTTTCTCTTCATACCTCTCCCGGCACACCAGAAAGATCCGGTGAAACGTCACTCCGCGGAAAACCACCTCCTCCGCAAGCGGCCCGAGAACGCCGTAGATCAGAATCCCGAGCGGCAGGGAAACCTGACGCGTCCTCGCACCGGCTGCTGCCGCAGACGAATCTGCGGCCACCGCCCCGCTCCCTGCCAGGAAGATATTCAGAAACACCGACAGCGCGAGGATCCCTCCCGCCGCGGCAAGGACCCGGTCTGTTCTTCCCGAAAGCTTCCCGGTGAATCGCACTTCTCCATACGTCATCCGGAGAACCAGCGCAAAGGCCGCCGTCATGGAAACCGCCGCCGTCATCGCCGACACATCCGCCGCATGGACCGAAAGCCAGGCCATCCGCTGTGCACCTGCTCCCTGCGCGTACCACTGCACTCCCAGCTGCAGGAGCGATGCCAGAACCTGATATACCACGGCAAATACTGCCATCGGCAGAACCGCCCGGGCTGTTTTCTCTCCCATTACCTATTACCTCACTGAGGCAGCCGATGCATCAGCACCGATGCTGCAGTTTGAAAGTGACATATCGATGTCACTTTCAGACTCCCTTTCCGGCGGCCTTGTCACTGCAGCAGAATTTTCCCGAGTTCCTCTGCATTCGCCGCAATGAAATCCGCGCCTGCCTCTTCCAGTTCCCTCCGGCTCCCATAGCCGTAGGTGACGCCCACGGCAGTCACACGGTTGGCCCTCGCTCCCTTCATATCGAAGGAGCGGTCGCCAACCATGGCACAGGCATCTGCGGCATCCACCGCTTCTTCTCTGTCCGCGCTTTCCCGGATTCCGAGACCCTGCAGGGCCTTTTTCACCATCCGGAGCTTGTTGTCCGCTCCCATTTTGTTGTCCAGCTCTTCCTCCAAATGGGAACCCACGATCACATCAAAGTCGTCTTGGATTCCGAAATGCTCCAGAACCTTGTGCACCATCGGCTCCGGCTTGGAGGACGCGATGGCAAGGCGGATTCCCGCCTGATGGAGCTGCTGAAGGAGTTCCCGGATCCCCGGGTACAGCCGGTTCTCATAGACACCTTTCGTATCATAGACCTCACGAAAATAGTGGATGGCCTGTGCGCTTTCCTCCTCGTTCATTCCGTACCTCTCACGGAAGGACAGATTCAGCGGCGGTCCCACGAACGGCTCCAGCTTCCCGAGGTCCGGTTCCTCGATTCCCATCCGGTGCAGGGCGTACTGAACCGATCTCGTGATGCCGGGCCCGGACTCCGTCAGTGTGCCGTCCAGATCAAATAAAATGCTCTCAAATCGCATATTGAAACCCTTTGTACTTTCCCACGTGTATTTCCGCATGCATCCCGTCCGGCTCTTTCCGGCAGATTCATGTTCTGATTATTATATCAAAAAAGCCTGCCTCCGTTTTCGGAAGCAGACTTCTTTTCCAATCTGTAAACCGGTTCTGCCGGTCAGGGCCGGTAAGATTTCGTTCCCGGCATCGCGAATGCCGCCGAATGCAGCGCATGCAGGATGCCCTCGTACACTACGATTTCACTCCCGGCATCGCAGATACCGCAGGAGAACCTCGCACTGCGAATTTCTGTCCTGTTCGCTCCGGCGCCGCTTATTCCTGCACGGCCAGAGCCTTGACCTTCGCCAGGGCCTTGGCAACCGGCGGGATGCTGACAATGATGATCGTCAGGATTCCCTCGGTGAAGATGTAGCTTCCGTTGTAGACCGCGGAATATACGGCGGGATTCATGCCTTCCGGCGCGAACTGGCCGAAGAAAATCAGTCCGGACAGGAAGCTGAACACGAATCTTCCGGCGATGCCGAGAAGATAGCCCTTCACCAGCCCGTGTTTTGCCCTGGAGAACACGCCGGAGAGTCCCAGCGCGCCGAACGCGAAGATGTAATCACACAGCATCTGCGGAATGCTGATGATATACGGATCCACCACCATCTGCAGGATGCCGTAGGCAACCGCCGCCATCAGGCCGGACCGGAGCCCGTACCAGTAGCCGATGAGGCAGATGAAGAACATGGAGAACAGCGTGATGCTCCCGCCCATCGGAAGGGACAGGAATTTGATGAAGCTCGTTACGAACGCAAGAGCCATCGCCATCGCAGAGAACACCAGGCGTCTTGTGCCTGTTTTGCCTTTCTGATCCGCTTTGGTGATGTAGCACGCGGCGAGAAGCAGCGCCAGCATAATGAGGACCAGCACGGTGTAGCCCGCACCGGTCAGGGAATAGCTTCCATCTTCCGTAAGAACTGCAAGTGACATGAAAAAACCTCCTTCATTTCTGAAAACGCAGGAGGGGATCGGCGGATTCCTGCATTCCCGCGGCTGTTGCCTCCCGCTTCCTGCAGAAATCGCTGCTTCCTTTCGCCGGTATTGTCCGGATCAAGTGATAAGGGTCCTTCCCTGCCCTTCGGCAGGCAATTCTCAGCATTCGCTCCCCTAGCGCAATATGGCAGCGGTCCGGTATTTTCTTCCTCGTCCTGTGGAAAGCAGGGCACGGAGCAATCCTGCCCGCTCCTTTTCCTTCCGTCAGGCGAAAAACAAACAAAAACCGCTGCTGCTATGTTGCGTGCGGGCTCCCGGAGAAACCCGCACGCTGTGTCAACGCCTACAATAAGGCCGCCCCATTACAAAGTCAAGAGCATCTTCAGCTGAACGTCCAGCGCCTCGAGTGCCTTTTCCGCGGCCTGTACCTTCTCCCCGGCCTCCGCCATTTTCCGACAGGCCTCCTGCAGCTCCTCCGGGCCAATCGCTGAGCATCCTTCCGCACCGTTGCCCGGATCTCCGGAATTCCGTCCGGAGCCTTCGTCCGATGCCGCAAGCGTCAGATACCCGTTTACCACGGCGCCGGGCAGCGCGAATTTTTTCCGGCCTCCGGCGAACTCCACCGTCAGATACCGGCCATCCTGTGCGAGAACGGTTCCCTCGCCGAAGGACTTATGAACCGCCTTTCTCCCGGCCAGCTGCGGAAGAGCCGCCCTTCCTGCCTCTGCCTTCGCTTCCTGCATCCCTGCTGCCGCACGCTCGCGCTCCTCCAGAAGCTCCGCTGCCTTCTGCATCCTGTCGATCTTCCGCTGC
>DAIMKA010000225.1:0-3308 GCA_036721955.1 Lachnospiraceae bacterium
ATCAGGAAATTTCTCAATTTTCTAAATCGCCTCCACCCGTAAAACGGGTGGTTCGGGATGCGGGCTATAAGCCCGCGTTACTAGCCAGCGCCTAAAGACGCTGGCTTTCGCTTTAATGGCCTTCGGGCGCTTACGCTCCCTCGGGCTCCGCTCAAGCCTACTTGCTTTTATCTCCTGACAGCTCCTAAAGGAGCTCCCTTATCTGTTTGTCTTTGGATCCTTTCCAGGCTGCGCCCCGAAAGGATCCTCATATTCCCTTACACTCATTTTATCCTTCAGGATATCCGCTCTCTCCTGATCTCGTATGTACTTCTTTATCGTTGCATCATTCAATCCAACTGTACTTACATAATACCCATCTGACCAGAAGTGTCTGTTTCCAAACTTGTATTTCAGATTTCCATGTCTGTCAAACATCATCAGCGAACTTTTTCCCTTCAGATATCCCATAAACGATGACACACTGAGCTTCGGCGGTATACTCACAAGCATATGAACATGATCCGGCATTAAATGTCCTTCCAGTATCTCCACTCCCTTATACGCACATAAATCATGCAGAATTTTGGCCAGATCTGCCTTATATTGATTATAAATTATCTTCCTTCTATACTTTGGAGTGAAGACAATATGGTATTTGCATGTCCATTTGGTATGTGCTGCGCTATTTGCCTTCGGCATAAAATCACCTTTCCTTTCTTCAATAGTGGCTTGAGCACCTCTATTGTACGGAAAGGTGATTTTTATGTATAACTTTTTTACTCACACCCGCATAGCGGGTGGTTTTTTGCTTCGCAAGGATTCGCTTGCTTCGCAATCTCATCACAAGCTCAGCAGACTTAAGTCAAAAGCTAAATAAACAACAGCCGTGTCCGGAAAGCCATACCGGATACGGCTGTTGTCTTGTCTTACAGCAGGTCTTCTTCGTAGATGGCGCGCTGCCCGCCGACGTATTTGGGACGGCGTCTTGCACAGAGAATATGCGCTTCTCCGATCCTGTCGATGGAGATGCGGACCGGAACGACAACCGGATGAATGTGCATGCCGATCAGGGTTCCGCCGATGTCGATGCCGGCATCGGCCCTTGCGTTCAGGCTTTCGACGAGCACCGGATCCTTCATCCGCTTCCAGGCAACGGAGGCGAAGGCTCCGCCCGCGTGGTTCGGCTGTGGAATGGCATTGACCTGTTCGAAATCATAGCGCTCCATGACGGGGCGCTCCACAACGAGGGCGCGGTTCAAGTGCTCGCAGCACTGGGCGGCGAGGTAAACGCCGCGGCCCTCCAGCTCGGCGGCAATGCCGCTATACAGAGCCTCCGCCACATCCATACTGGTGTGGGTGCCGATCTTCTCTCCGAGGACCTCGCTGGAGGAGCAGCCTACAACGAAGAGGTTCCCGGGATGAAGATGTGCGGCATCGCAGATTTCCGAGACGGCCTGCCGGGCCTGCTGTGTGATCGGATCCATATTGATATCCATGTCCTTTCTTAAAATCAGTCTACCCGCAGAATCAGCGTCAGGATGTGGCGCGCCGCGAGCTCGAGCTGGGCTCTTGTGATGGCACCCTTATGGAAGGCCTCCATGACGCGGTCTGCGAATCCACAGCCCATCTTCATGTCGTTTCCGGCCGCGCATTCCTTGTAGTGCTCGCCGTAGGTCCACCAGTCGGTGGTGACCATGCCGTCATACCCCCATTCGTCGCGCAGGATCCCGATCAGCATATCGCGGTTCTCGGAAGCGCGGTGGCCGTTGATGAGGTTGTAGCTCGACATGATGCTCCACGGGTGAGCGTCCCGGACGATGATTTCGAACTGCTTCAGATAAATCTCGCGGATGGCACGCTCGGAAGCGCGGGAGTCGGAATCCTTGCGGTTCGTTTCCTTGTTGTTGAGGGCAAAATGCTTCACGGTAGCCGCAACGTGCGTGCTCTGGATTCCCTCGACCATTCCGGCGGCCTGCTTGCCCGCAAGGAACGGATCCTCGGAGTAGTATTCGAAGTTGCGTCCGCACAGGGGACTGCGGTGGATATTCACGGCAGGAGTCAGCCATGCGCCGATGTTGTTCTCCTTTACTTCTTCACCGCCCGCACGGCCGACGGCATAGGTAATTTCCGGATCCCAGGTGCAGGCAAGGAGCGTTGCGCAGGGGAAGGCCGTGGTCTTGACGCCGACATCCGGAAGAATGCGGAGGCCGGCGGGGCCGTCTGCGGTCATGATGTTCGGAATGCCGTATTCCGGAAGATTTCCGTATCCGAAGGTATTGGCAACGCCGGTGTTCGGCTGGCCGCCGATCAGCTCTGCCAGATGCTCATCCGACATGGCGTGGATGAAGTCATCCAGCGTGATGCGGCCCTCTGCGACATCGATCAGCTTCGGAAGACCGTTGGTCTTGCCGGTCCAGGAGGTGTAGCCGTGAGGCTGATGACGGACCTCGGGCGTGCAGCCGTCCATTTTTTCATAGGGAAGCCGCTCGAGAACGCTTTCGTTCGGATCATTCGGCTCACCGAGGGGAAGATTTTCAAAGGTACCGTCTGCGCGGAGGCGGCAGGAGAGCTGGGTAGGAGCCATGCGGCTGACGACGCGGCGGACGATCCGGTCCTTTTCCAGCTCATAGTGGAACGCAAGCTCGTCGGCGGAGCGGACATCGGTGCCGAGGAAGAACGCATAGCTTCCCTTCTCGAGAACCCAGGCGGACTTGCAGACGCGGCCGAGGTCATCGTAGCTGGCAAGATCCTTCGTCTTCACCTCGATGGTGACAAGCTGACTCTCGCCGGGCTGCAGGAGACGGGTCTTCTGATAGCCGCACAGAACCTTCGCAGGCTTCCCGAGAAGTCCCTGCGGGGCACCGCAGTAGAGCTGGACAACCTCGCGGCCCGCGTACCGCCCGGTATTGGAAACGAGAACCTCTGCGCGGATGCTGTCGCCGCTGTCAGGGTCCGGCCCCTCCGCGGTCTCGGCATCCGGATCCGGCTCGCCCTTTACGACGGCGGCCTTTGCATTGGTCAGCGAGAATGTCGTATAGGAAAGGCCGAAGCCAAAGGGATAGACGACCTTCTCGGCTGCGCCGGGGAGCGTCTCGAAATAGCGGTAGCCGACATAAATATCCTCGGTATAATCTACGTGATCACTCGCTTCATGGAAGCCCTCTGTGGAAGGATAATCCTCGAGGCGGTGCGCAAAGGTGTCCGACAGCTTGCCGGAAGGAGTGCCGAGGCCGAGGAGGAGCTCCGCCGCGGCGCAGCCGCCCTCCATGCCGCCCTGCCATGCCATGAGAACGCTCCGGATGCGGTCATTGCAGGCAAACCAGTCG
>DAIMKA010000226.1:0-3307 GCA_036721955.1 Lachnospiraceae bacterium
AGCAGGCAGGAGTTACTTCACACCCCGGAGGGGGTGTGGGATCACTACGGTGCGGACTGTGCCCGGTATGAGACGGTGACGCAGATGATCGGCGAGACGATGCACCGCTACGGATATGAGGACATCAAGACGCCGACGTTCGAGTTTTTCGATGTCTTTTCGCGGGAGATCGGCACAACGCCCTCCCGGGAGCTGTATAAGTTTTTTGACAAGGAGGGCAATACGCTGGTCCTGCGTCCGGACTTCACGCCGTCGGTGGCACGGTGCGCGGCGAAGTATTTCATGGATGATACACAGCCGCTGAAATTCTGCTACGAGGGCAGTGCGTTTACCAATACCTCCAGTCTGCAGGGGAAGCTCAGGGAATCCACACAGATGGGGGCGGAGTGCATCAACGATGATTCGGCGCAGGCCGATGCGGAGATGCTGGCGCTTCTCATCGAGGCCCTTCTGGGCGTCGGTCTGGATCAGTTCCAGATTACGGTCGGGAATATGGAGTATTTCAAGGGCGTCTGCGACGCGGCGGGGCTTGACGAAGAGACGGAGGGAGAGCTTCGGGATTATGTCTCCGGCAAGAACTATTTTGCCGCGGAGAATCTTCTGAAGAAGCAGACCATCGATGACAGCCTTGCGGAGCAGTTCCTGCAGCTCACGAGCCTTGCGGGCGATGACAGGGATCTGGAGAAGCTGGAGAAGAACGCTCCGAACGAGCGCGCGGCGGCGGCCATCCGCAGACTCGTGGAGGTCTACGGGATTCTGAAGCTCTACGGATATGAGAAGTACATCAGCTTCGATCTGGCGCTTCTCTCGAGGTACCGCTATTACACGGGAATTCTGTTCAAGGCTTACACCTACGGCGTCGGCGATCAGGTGGCGACCGGGGGGAGATACGATACCCTGCTGTCGCAGTTCGGCAAAAACGCACCGGCGATCGGCTTCATGTTCCAGATCGACACGCTGATGGAAGCCATGCGGACGCAGAATGTGGGGCCTCTGGTTTCTCCGGCTCCGGAGATCGTGACCTACACGAAGGACGATTTTGCGGACAAACTCGTCAAGGTGCAGAAGGCACGAAAGGCGGGACGGCACATTGCTCTGGTGCCGGCGAAGGAATAAACTGCTTTTGGGCTGCCGCAGACAGGCTGCGGCAAGATAGGAACCGATGGAAGAATTAACGATTGCACTGACCAAGGGCCGGCTTGCCGACAAGACCATGGAGCTCTTCACGAAGGCGGGATTTTCCTGCGAAGAGATGAAGGAAGATACGCGCCGGCTGATTTTTCACAACAAGGAACAGAATCTGAACTTTTTCCTCTCCAAGGGGCCGGACGTTCCGACCTATGTGGAGCGCGGCGCGGCGGACATCGGCGTCGTCGGCTCGGACATCATTCTGGAGGAAAAGCGCAGAGCCTATGAGGTTCTGGACCTCGGCTTCGGGCGCTGCCGGATGTGTGTTGCGGGCCCGGAATCGGCAAGGGAGAAGCTTCGTCATCACGAGATGATCCGCGTGGCATCGAAGTATCCGAACATCGCGCGGGACTACTTCTATCACGAGAAGCACCAGACCGTGGACATCATCAAGCTGAACGGTTCGGTGGAGCTGGGGCCGGTCGTCGGGCTCTCCGATGTCATCGTGGATATCGTGGAGACAGGCTCGACGCTTCGCGCCAACGGTCTGGATGTGCTGGAAACGG
The DNA here is from genome assembly GCA_036721955.1 of Lachnospiraceae bacterium. Lineage (GTDB taxonomy): Bacteria > Bacillota > Clostridia > Lachnospirales > Lachnospiraceae > CAG-791. The sequence continues at coordinate 1,695 of DAIMKA010000226.1, forward strand.
TCTGCGACATCTCGGCGCGGATGATTGTCAATCAGGTCAGCATGCAGATGAAGCAGGAACGGATCCGTGAAATGATCCTTGCCGTGAAAAAGGCGCTGGAGGAGAAATGACCATGAGAATTGTATCCCTTACGAAACAGTCACAGACAGAGCTCCTGGAGCTTCTGAAAGGAAGAAATCCCGCGAGCTATACCAGCCAGCAGGCGGCGGTGGACGCCATCATCTCCGAGGTGCGTGGGAGGAAGGATGAGGCCGTCCTTGACTATGAGAAGAAGTTCGATCACTGCGATCTGACGAAAGAGACGCTCCGGGTCACCCGGAAGGAAATCGAGGAAGCGTATCAGGAACTGGATCCGGAGCTGGTCGCCGTGATGAAGCGCGCGGCGCAGAACATCCGCGCCTACCATGAGAAGCAGCGGGTGAACAGCTGGATCACGACGAAGGAGGACGGAACGATTCTCGGGCAGAAGGTAACGCCCATCGCGGTTTCCGGCTGCTACGTTCCCGGAGGAAGAGCGGTGTACCCGTCCAGTGTATTGATGAACATCATTCCGGCGAAGGTCGCGGGAGTTCCGAGGATCATCATGTGCACGCCTCCGAACGCGGAGGGAAAGGCTCCGGCGGGATCCCTTGTCGCGGCGGACATTGCCGGTGCGGATGAGATCTACAAGGTCGGCGGCGCGCAGGCGATTGCCGCGATGGCCTACGGAACGGAGACGATTCCGAAGGTCGACAAGATTACGGGCCCCGGGAATATCTATGTGGCCCTCGCCAAGAAGGCCTGCTTTGGCATCACCGGCATTGACTCGGTGGCAGGGCCGTCCGAAATCCTGGTCATCGCGGACGAGACGGCGGATCCCCGCTACATCGCGGCGGACCTTCTTTCGCAGGCGGAGCATGACCCGCTTGCCTCGGCGATTCTCCTTACCACCTCGAAGAGCTTTGCCGAAAAGGTCTCCGCAGAGATCGACAAATTCCTGGAGACGCTGGAGCGGGCCGAGATCATCCGCCAGTCCCTGGACAATTACGGATACGCATTTGTCGGTGAGACCATGGAGGACCTCATTGACGCCGCGAATGAAATCGCCTCCGAGCATATGGAGATCGTGACGAAGGATGCCTTCGAGGTGATGACGAAGATCCGGAATGCGGGAGCGATTTTCCTCGGCAGCTACTCCTCGGAGCCTCTCGGTGACTACTACGCGGGCCCGAATCACATCCTGCCGACCAACGGAACGGCACGGTTTTTCTCCCCGCTCGGCGTGGATCAGTTCATCAAGAAAACCAGCATCATTTCCTATTCGAGGGAGGCACTGGAGAAGGTGCACGGCGACATTGAGCTGTTCGCAAAGAGCGAGGGCCTGACGGCGCATGCCAATTCCATCGCGGTTCGCTTTGACGGAAAATAAAAGGCTGTACTGTGCGCTCGAGGAGATCGGCAGGAAAAAAGAGCGCCACAATGTAGAAAATGCAATGCGGAAAAGCTCGGAGAAGCAGTGCAGGGCAGCAGGAAGGCAAACGGGACAGGAGAAAAACATGAAAAGAAGCGCAGAGGAAACACGAACCACCGGCGAGACCAATATCCGTCTTACACTGGATCTGGACGGAACCGGA
>DAIMKA010000227.1:0-2897 GCA_036721955.1 Lachnospiraceae bacterium
CAATTCTTCCTGTTCTTCTCGTTTCCTTCAGATCAATGATTCTCTGATTGGCGGATCCGCGGAAGTTCAGTGTGATCTGTTTCTGTGCCTCAACGAATGGTCCGTCCACAAGCACATCAATGAGATCCAGATATTCATCGGTCACCCCGTCAACGTACTTTCTTCCTCCCGGAACGAGGTCCCGGTCATAGACGTATCCGGTATAGGCCCAGATGTTCTTCCCAGGAAGTTCCTTTTTGATCCGACGCAGGAGAGGAAGGAGGCCTTCCTGATTGCTTTCCTCCATCGGATCACCGCCAAGAAGTGTCAGACCGTCGTAGTAGGGATGCGACAGTTCCTGAATGATTTCGTCCTCCATCTCCGGTGTATACAGTTTTCCGTAATCGAAGTCCCACGTTTCCGGCTGGAAGCAGCCGGGACAGTGGTTCCGACATCCGGAGACGAAGACCGTCACACGCATTCCGATTCCGTTGGCGCAGTCCGCCGTCATGATTTCTCCTACATGCACTATTTTCTACCCCTTCACTCCCGACACATCCGTGCCGAAGCTCTTGTTGGACAGATGCAGGACGCGGTCCTTGATCTCCTGCGTGCGGCCCTGATTCCAGAACTGTGTTCCGATGTAGCCACAGGTGCGGCGGGCAACGCTCATCTTGCTCTGATCGCGGTTCCCGCAGTTCGGGCATTCCCAGACCAGCTTGCCGTTCTCATCCTCTACGATGCGGATCTCCCCGTCGTAGCCGCATACCTCGCAGTAGTCGGACTTGGTGTTCAGCTCCGCATACATGATGTTGTCATAGATATACTGCATCACAGAGAGGACCGCCGGGATGTTGTTCTGCATGTTCGGAACCTCCACATAGCTGATGGCTCCGCCCGGAGAGAGCTTCTGGAAGTCCGCCTCAAAGCGGAGCTTCGTAAACGCATCAATGTTCTCACGCACATTGACATGATAGCTGTTCGTGATGTAGTTGTGATCCGTCACATCCTTGATGATGCCGAACCTCTTCTGCAGGCACTTGGCGAACTTGTAGGTGGTCGATTCCATCGGCGTTCCGTAGAGAGAATAGCTGATATTCTCTGCCTTTCTCCACTCGGCGCACTTGTCATTCAGATGCTGCATCACCTTCAGGGCGAATTCCTTGCCCTTCGGATCCGTGTGCGAAACTCCCAGCATCCGCATGCACATCTCATACAGGCCGGCATAGCCGAGGCTGATGGTGGAATAGTTATTGTACAGAAGACGGTCGATCTTCTCGCCCTTCTTCAGTCTGGCCAGTGCGCCGTACTGCCACAGAATCGGAGCAACATCCGAAACGGTTCCGAGCAGTCTCTCATGACGGCAGCGCAGTGCCCGATGGCACAGCTCCAGTCTCTCATCAAAAATTTTCCAGAACGCATTCATGTCTCCGTAGGAGGAGCAGGCGACATCCACCAGATTGATGGTGACCACGCCCTGATTGAAGCGTCCGTAATACTTGTGCTTTCCGTTCGGGCCAAGGCCCTCCGTGTCCGGTGTCAGGAACGAACGGCATCCCATGCAGGGATATACGTCTCCGTTCTTGTATTCCTTCATCTTCTTCGCGGAGATGTAGTCCGGAACCATCCTCTTCGCCGTGCACTTCGCCGCCAGCTCCGTCAGCGAATAGTACTTCGAATCCGGATGAATGTTGTCCTCATCCAGGACATAGATCAGCTTCGGGAATGCCGGTGTGATCCAGACGCCCTTTTCATTCTTGACGCCCTGCATTCTCTGCAGCAGAACCTCACGGATGATTCTGGCGAGATCCTCTCTCGTCTGCCCTTCCGGAACCTCATCCAGATACATGAACATCGTCACAAAAGGAGCCTGGCCGTTGCAGGTCATCAGCGTAATCAGCTGATACTGAATGGTCTGAATTCCGGAACGGATCTCTTCCCCGAGGCGGTTCTCCACAATCTTGCTGATGATCTCCGGATCCAGCGTTTCACCGGTGAGTTTGCGCTCCTCCATCACCTGCTTCGTCAGCTTCTTGCGGGAAACGTCCACAAAAGGTGCCAGATGCGAGAGCGTGAACGACTGTCCGCCGTACTGGTTGGATGCCACCTGAGCCACAATCTGCGTGGTGACATTGCAGGCCGTGAAAAAGCTGTGCGGCTTCTCAATCAGCGTCTCGCTGATGACGGTTCCGTTCTGCAGCATATCCTCCAGGTTGATGAGATCGCAGTTGTGCTCCTTCTGCGCATAGTAATCCGAATCATGGAAGTGAATGATGCCCTCTTCATGGGCCTTCACGATGTCCTCCGGCAGCAGAACGCGCTTCGTCAGATCCTTCGACACCTCGCCCGCCATATAGTCGCGCTGCGTGGAGTTGATGACAGGATTCTTGTTGGAATTCTCCTGCTTCACTTCCTCGTTCTGCTGGTTGATCAGCGCAAGGATGCCGTTGTCCGTCGTATTCGACTTGCGCGAAATCTCTCTCTTGTAGCGGTAGCGGACATACTTCTGCGCGACCTCATAGCCTCGCATCTCCATGATGCCGGTCTCTACCATGTCCTGGATGTCTTCCACGTTCACGGCATGAGGAGAGGCCTGTACCTTCTTCGCAATGTTATCCGCAACGGCATTGATCTGATAGTCGTTCATCTGATAGATGCCGCCTACCTCCGCATTTGCCTTCTTGATCGCGTTGACGATCTTCGCGATATCAAAGCCGACCTCCTGCCCGTTTCTCTTGATGACATTCGTTTTCACCGATACTGTTTCCTTTGCTTCCATGATTACCCCTTTTGCCGCCTGCGGCATTCCTCCGGTTCGAGAAAATATCCCGCGCCCCGGACTTCATTATCCATCGCCGCGCCAATCAGCCGGAAGAAATGACTGCTGCATTTCTTCCAGATCTTTCGAAAAAAACGGT
>DAIMKA010000227.1:3051-3282 GCA_036721955.1 Lachnospiraceae bacterium
CTCTCTCCGAAAAAGGTAGAGTGGCGGCCGCAAAAAAATCTCTCAAAAAAGCCCTTCCGATTTGTGTAGTATTTTTCTCATTTTCGTCCGGCCACTCCCTTGACACAGCATCTGTCACATCAGCAATCATCCGTGTCACTCATGCCGGTACAATATTTTTTCTTCATGATCCGGAGGCATTTCAAAGAAAAACCGTTCCAAGGTGTCCCGCTCAGGGGGAAGCATCGGAAC
>DAIMKA010000228.1:0-3273 GCA_036721955.1 Lachnospiraceae bacterium
GAAAAGAACCGGTTATCCACGTGATTCCGGGAACTGATATCCGAGCGTTGCCGCCATGACAGCCTTGATGGTATGCATGCGGTTTTCCGCTTCCTGGAACACAACGGACCGGTCGGATTCGAACACCTCATCCGTCACTTCCATCTCCGTCAGGCCGTATTTCTCATAAATTTTCTCGCCGATCCCCGTCTTGCGGTCATGGAACGCAGGAAGGCAGTGCATGAATACGCAGTCACTGCTGCCGGACGCCATCAGCTCCGAGGTAATCCGGTAAGGCGTCAGATCACGGATTCTCTCTTCCCACACTTCATCCGGCTCTCCCATGGATACCCACACGTCCGTATAGAAGACATCTGCGCCTTCCGCCGCCTTCTTCGCATCCTCCGTCAGCGTAATGCTCCCACCGCTCTCTTTGGCGAGCTCCGTGCAGGTTTTCACCAGCTCCGGATCCGGAAAATACTTTTTGTCGGAACACAGGGTCACATGCATGCCAACCTTGGCTCCCAGCACCATCAGGGAATTGCCGGTGTTATACCGCGCATCGCCGAAATACGACAGCCGGATTCCCTGCACTCTTCCGAAATGCTCCCGGATGGTCAGAAGGTCTGCCAGCATCTGCGTCGGATGGAATTCATTCGTCAGGCCGTTCCAGACAGGAACCTTCGCATACTTTGCGAGTTCCTCGACAACCTCTTGTCCGAAGCCCCGGTACTCGATGCCGTCAAACATTCCGGATAGCACCCTTGCCGTATCCGCAATGGATTCCTTCTTCCCGATCTGTGATCCGGACGGATCCAGATAGGTGGTTCCCATGCCAAGGTCATGCGCCGCCACCTCAAACGCGCAGCGCGTTCTCGTACTCGTCTTCTCGAAAATCAGCGCGACATTTCTCCCGCGAAGCTGATCCACCGGTTCTCCCTTTTGTTTCTTCTCCTTGAACCACGCGGCCAGATCGACCAGCCGCCCGATTTCCAATCCGGAATAGTCCAGAAGCTTCAGAAAATCTCTGCCCTTAAAATTCTCGTTCATGTTATATATCCCTTCCTTCGTTCTCTTATTTTCCGAAACGAAGCCGCTGCTGTATGCCGTGCCTCCGGCACAAGGGAGCAGAATCACTCCTCTTCGTGTGCCGCACCGTACTCCACTTCTTCCTTGATTGCCTGCGTCGCTGCAGCCGCCTCACGGCCGCCTTCACTGGTTTCCGGCTTGATGCAGGGATCCGGCTCCGGCGCGGGCTTTGCCTTTGCCGACTTGTCAATCCTCATGGCATCGCCGATGCCGAGGGCCTCCCCCGCAAGGCCGAGAGACGATACCATGCCTGCGATATCCGACGGCATGTAGATCTTCGTTGCACGTCCGTCCGAAACCTCCTTCAGCGCCTCAATTCCCTTCAGACGCAGAACCGACTCCGACACATTCGCGTTCTTGAGGGCCTCCAGGCCTTCCGCCTCCGCCTGATAGACCAGTTCAATGGATTTTGCCTTGCCTTCCGCCAGCGCGATCTGTGCGTCGCGCTCCGCTTCTGCCGCAAGGATCTTCGCCTTCTTGTCACCTTCCGCGCGGGAAACAACCGCTTCCTGATGCGCCTGTGCCTCCAGCACGGTCTGACGGCGCTCACGCTCCGCGCGCATCTGTTTCGTCATGACCTCCTCGATCTCCTTCGGAGGCTGAATGTTCTTGATCTCCACGCGGGTCACCTTGATGCCCCACTGATCCGTTGCGTCATCCAGAATCACCTGCATCTTGCCGTTGATGGTCTCACGGCTCGTCAGCGTCTGATCCAGCTCCATCTCGCCGATGATGTTGCGCAGCGTCGTCGCGGACAGATTCTGAAGGCCGGCAATCGGATTCTCCACGCCGTAGGTGTACAGGTTCGGATCGAAGACCTTCATGAAAACAACGGAATCAATCTGCATGGTCACGTTGTCCTTCGTGATGACCGGCTGCGGCGGAAAATCCAGCACCTGTTCCTTCAGACTGATGGTCTTCGCCACCCTCTCCAGAAACGGTGTCTTCACGTGAAGCCCTGCCTGCCAGGAGGTCTTATAGCGCCCCAGGTGCTCAATCACATAGACATATCCCTGCGGAACAATCCGGATATTCACACAGATCAGAATCAGCGCAACGATGATCAGCAAAACAATCAGTACAATCATGGTGTCCCCCTTCTGCCGCAGAATTCCTGCGGCCTGCGCGAAAATCGTCCCTTCCGGATCTTCGCTTCCGCGGTGCTTTCCCGGCAGCTCCGCCCTATGCCTTAAAAATCATTATAGCATCGCAACTGTTCAGATCTTCTCGAATTTTCCCATGAAAATCCCCGATGGGTTTCCGAACGGCATCCTATCTGCAAACGGATCATCCTTCCTGAAGGCATCGCCTGTCAGGCAGATCTTCATGAAATTACAGTTTCTTTGATTTCTCAATGCAGGCATCAATGGCGTCCATCACAGCCGCCCGGAAGCCGTCTCTCTCCAGCGCTTCCAGGCCCTCGATGGTCGTCCCGCCCGGCGAGCAGACCATATCCTTCAGCTCTCCCGGATGCTTTCCGGTCTCGAGAAGGAGCTTCGCGCTTCCCAGAAGCGTCTGCGCCGCGAAGCGGTATGCCTGTTTCCGCGGCATTCCGCCCTTGACGCCGGCATCCGCCAGTGCCTCCATGAACATGAACGCATATGCCGGGGACGCCCCGCTGACCGCCCCCACCGTGTCCATCAGATTCTCGTTCACCACCTCCGCAAGACCGAAGCTGGAAACAATCCGGAGGACCTCATTCAGTTCCTCCTCCGTCACCGCGGAATTCCGGCAGACCGCAGAGCAGCCTTCCTGCACCAGGGCCGGCGTGTTCGGCATGCAGCGGATGATCTTCACCGGATGCTCGAACTGCTCCGAGAGCCATTTCGTTGTTTTGCCCGCGGCAACGGACAGGACCAGCTTGTCCTCTCCCACAACATCCCGGATTTCCTCAATGACAACCGGCAGAATCACCGGCTTCACCGCCAGAACAAGGAGATCCGCCTGCCGCGCGATTTCTTTGTTGGAATGCTCTGTGCGGATCCCGAACTGATCCGCCGCCGCATCCATGGTCTCCTGCGTTGCCGCAGAACCCACGATATCTTCCGGCTTCACCAGCTCGTTTTTCAGAATCCCGCCGATGATTGCCTTTGCCATGTTCCCGAGTCCGATAAAACCAATCGTCTGAATTGTCATTCCGCAGTCCTTTCTTTTTTTATAATTCCGAATTCTCCGATTCAGGAGTGAGCACACGTAGTGCACTCA
>DAIMKA010000229.1:0-3257 GCA_036721955.1 Lachnospiraceae bacterium
TTGGCGGCACTCTGCATACAGAGAGAATTCGCCTTCGCGAAATTCTCTCTGGTATTGCGGATTTTGCCTCAGCGAGGTATAGAGATGATTTTATCGGAAATCATGGCACAGTTGGAAGAGTTCTGTCCGAAGTCCTTTGCAATGAGCTGGGACAATCCGGGACTTCAGGCGGGACGAAGTGGGAAAGAGGTTCAGACGGTTTATCTTGCCGTAGATGCAACGTCCGAAGTGATCGAGGATGCCGCGCGGCAGCACGCGGATCTGATTCTGACGCATCACCCGCTTCTTTTTGCCGGATTGAAGCACGTGACGGATCAGGATTTCATCGGCAGACGCGTGGTGCGGATCCTGCAGGAGGACATGGCGCTGTATGCCATGCACACGAATTTTGACGTCATGGGAATGGCGGCGGAGGCCGCGGAAGAGCTGCACCTTCTGAATCCGGACGTGCTGGAGGTGACTTACGAGGATTCCATCTCGCATGAGGGACTCGGCCGCATCGGAGAGCTTCCGGAGCATATGACGCTCCGGGAGTGTGCGCAGTATGTCAAGGATGTGTTCCGGATTCCGGAGGTCCGCGTGTACGGGGATCCGGAAAGTGCGGTTGTCATGACGGCGATTCTGCCGGGCTCCGGCAAGGATGAGGTGGATGCCGCACTGGAAAAAGGAGCGGATGTTCTGATCACCGGAGACATCACGCACCACGTCGGTCTGGATGCCGTAGAAAAGGGGATTGCCCTGATTGATGCGGGACATTACGGCGTGGAGAAGATGTTCGTGCCATACATGCGGGATTATCTGGCACGGGAGATGCCGCAGCTGAAGGTGATCTGCGCACCGGAGAGGGAGCCGTTTGTGACGGTGTGATCTTTAGAAGACCCGACTTTGACGAATTCTGACAAAAACAGGAGATGGGGAGCCGCGGATGCAGAAAGACCGCGAAATGCTCTCTGATATCGCGGATTTTGCCTCAGCGAGGAAAAGCCTCACAGCAGGCTGGTTTACCGGGAAGGGAGGAACACATGCCGACAGTATTTGTAGACGGACAGCAGAGACAGTACGAAAAGGGAACGACCTTTGAGAAAATCGTGAGTGAGTTCCAGCCAAAGTACGGGAACGGGATTGCACTGGTCTATTTTAACCGCAAGATGCGGGAGCTGAACAAGAAACTGGACCGGGACGGCGTGGTTTCCGTGATCACAACAAGAGATGCCGCGGGATATCTGGCCTATGTGCGGACGGCGACGCTGATGCTGGTCAAGGCAGTGGCGGACCTGACGGGGCGGGAGCATCCGCTTCGCGTGAAGGTCGAGTTTACGCTCGGGAATGCGTATTTCTGCACGATTCACGGAGATCTGACGCCGGAGGAAGAGGCAATGGGATTTTCGGTGTCGGAGAACGGCAACATTCTGATACCGGAAGATTTCGCACAGAAAATCCAGACCGAGATGGAGAACATGCGGGACCGCGGCAGTCAGATCACGAAGAAGACCTATCCTCTGGATGATGCCATCGCGCTGTTCGGGCGTCAGGGGATGGAGGACAAGGTGAAGCTCTTCCATTTCCGCAGGAGCTCCACGGTCAACGTGTACTGTCTGGAAGGCTACTATGACTATTTCTACGGATATATGATGCCTTCCACCGACTATGTCCGTCAGTTCGAGGTGAGCGCCTACAAGGAGGGAATTCTTCTGAATCTTCCGGGACATGAGACGCCGGGCGAGCTGACGCCGTTCCGCGAGGAGGAAAATCTCTACGAGCAGCTGATGCTCTCCACGGAGTGGGGGAATCTGGTGGACATTTCCACGGTCGGAGACCTGAACAAGCAGATCTGCAAGGGCAACATTTCGGACATGATTCTGGTGCAGGAGGCCCTGCAGGAGCGCCGGATCGGTGACATCGCGGAGGACATCGCGGACAGGGAGGACGTGAAGGTCGTGCTGGTGGCAGGACCCTCCTCCTCCGGGAAAACAACATTTGCTCACCGCCTGTCGATTCAGCTGCGCTCGTTCGGACTGCGGCCACACATCCTGTCCATGGACAACTGGTTTGTGCCGCGGGAGAGGACGCCGATTGACATCGACGGCAACTATGACTACGAGTGCCTGGAGGCCCTGGACCTGGAGCTGTTCAATGAGAACATGAATGATCTCTTAAACGGCGAAGAGGTGGAGCTTCCGACCTTCGACTTCAAGGCGGGAAAGCGGCGTTACAAGGATGCGCCGATCGTCATGGGGCCGGATGATATTCTGATCATCGAGGGCATTCACGGGCTGAATCCGAAGACCTCCGAGGGGATCCCCACGAAGAATAAATTCAAGATTTATATCTCGGCGCTGACCTCGCTCAACATTGACGAGCACAACCGGATTCCGTCCTCGGATACGCGCCTTCTGCGGAGAATCGTGCGGGATGCCAGAACGCGCGGGTATGATGCACAGGGCACCATTGCGCAGTGGAAGAAGGTGCGGGAAGGAGAGGAAAAATACATCTTTCCCTATCAGCAGAACGTGGACGCGGTCTTCAACTCCGTTCTGATCTATGAACAGGCGGTGCTCAAGCAGTTTGCGGAGCCGCAGCTGTTCTCCGTCTCCGCGGATTCGCCGGAGTATTACGAGGCCAAGAGGCTGCTGAAGTTCCTCGAGTACTTCGTCGGCGTGGACACGGCAGCGCTTCCGGCCAATTCCATCTGCCGCGAATTCGTAGGAGGCGGGTGCTTCGAGCTGTGATTGAAGTGGTTTCAATCCGCCATCGGGCGGAGAGAGCGCAAGGAGAATCTGCCATCGGGCAGATTCGAGTGTAGTGGATTTTTTCAGGTAAGTGTGTTAATTTAGAATATTGTAAGCAGAGCAGACGATCGCGGCCCCGCCTTCCGGCGGGGGTGAGGAAAGTCCGGGCTTCACAGGGCAGGATACCGGTTAACGGCCGGCGGAGGCGACTCCCGGGACAGTGCAACAGAGACATACCGCCTTCCTTTTCGGAGGAAGGTAAGGGTGAAAAGGCAGTGTAAGAGACTACCGTCCGTGCAGTAATGTGCGGAGCCATGCAAACCCTATCCGAAGCAAGACCGAAACGGAAACCATGGATTGGCCCGATCCGTTTCCAGGTGCGTCGCTTGAAGCTGCCGGCAACGGCAGTTCTAGAAAGATGATCGTCCAACGACAGAACCCGGCTTATCGCTCTGCTTACTTGTTTTTTTATTTCTCTGGGAGAAACGGATATTGTCTGTAATGATTCAGTACCTTTCGAATTTCCTT
>DAIMKA010000230.1:0-3250 GCA_036721955.1 Lachnospiraceae bacterium
GGCCTCCGTTTCCGGATCCGAAAATATCTCCGAGGAAGGTTCCGATATCGTAGGGTTTTCTTCCTGCCGACTGATCCAGCATGCGGAATTTCCGCACTTCTTCCGCATCCGGCGACTGCGCGTTTTGTTGACCATTCCGGTCATTGTCGTTTTTATCGGCAGAATCCGCACCGGAGCTGCTCTCCGTGTCCATCTGCGCCGCCTCATAGATTGTCTCCGCGTCCTGAATCTCACCCTCGTTGGCAATGATGTACTGCATGGTTTCCTTGATCTCATTCCGGGAGACAATCAGATTGAAGACATAAATCATTCCCGCCATCAGGAGCATGACCATCGTCAGTGACAGCGTCGCATAGATAATGAATCTCAGCCGAAGTTTCCGGATCGCCTCTTCACTCATAACCTTCTCTCCTGTCACCTCTGTTCCGGTACCCGCACATCAGGTGACGATGTTCTCCTGCCGCCGGACGGCCTCATTGTGCCGCTTCCACCAGACGGAAGCTTCCGCCCCGCTCTCCCTCAATCTGTACATTGGAGGCCACGGAAGAAAGCTTGCCCCGGAGGTAGGAAATGTACAGCCAGACCGTATCGCTCCCCGCGTCCTCCGCTCCCTCCCAGACATGCTCCAGAAGGTAGTTCGTACTCACCTCGTGGTTCTGGTTCAGGATCAGCGCCTGCAGGAGCTCGAATTCCTTGACGGACAACCGCACCGAATTCTCGCATGCCAGCTCGAAGTTCTCATCGTCCAGAGAGAAATCTCCGAACCGGAGCTTTTTGGCCGCATATTCCTTTTTCCTTCTCGTCATGGCGCGGACTCTCGCGAGAAGCTCCTTCATGGCAAACGGCTTTGTCAGATAATCGTCCGCCCCTGCGTCCAGTCCCGCCACACGATCATCCACCTCTGCCTTCGCGGTCAGAAGCAGGACCGGCGTGACAATGTTCTCTTCCCGCAGCTCCTTCAAAACCTCAATGCCGTCCTTTTTCGGCATCATGATGTCCAGAATCATGGCATCATAGCCGCTTTTCTTCACGAATTCCAGAGCTTCCTCGCCGTCATAGGCGGAGTCTACATCATACCCTTCATGCTCCAGGGCAGCGGTGAGGACATGATTCATGTCTCTTGTGTCCTCTGCAAGCAATATTTTCATAATGAATGGACCTTCTTTCTTATATCATCTTCTCTGCTTTCCTCCGTGCCTGCCGTCTCCGGAAAATCCGCACGTGAAAGCACCCTCTTCCCCTCAGGAATCCGAAGAGGCGATCATATCCCGAATCGTCTGCATTGAGACATCCGTCGATGCCAGCTCGTCTGCACACCGCTTGAGCTCCCCGACGATCAGCTCCGTGTTGCCGTTCAGGTTCTTCTTGTATTTCATCTGATGCTCCAGTGCGGCCCAGGTGTCCTGCGAAATCGTGCGAAGCTGAATCTCCGCATAGACGCTTCCGTTCACACGGAGGATCATGTGAAAGCTTCGGTAGCCGTTGGGCTTCGCGTGGCGGATGTAATCCTTCTCCTCGATCACCTCGACTCCCGGCATGGAGGCCAGGTGATCCCGGATGACATAGACATCGCTCAGAAACGAGCAGACCACCCGGACACCGACCGCATCATAAATTTTCTCCAGGGCCGACTCCGTGGTCTCCGGAAATCCTTTCCTGCGGCACTTCTCCCGCATACTCGCTTCACTCTTGATTCTCGACAGGCAGTGCTCCACCGGATCGAACCCCTTCTCACGGATCATCTCGTCCCGAACCGCCTGCACCTCGCTGACCAGCTGCTGCCTTACCTCTTCCAGCTCCGGCAGATGGTCTCCGTAAATACTGTCCTCTGTACTCATCATTTCTCAGGTAAAATCCTTCCCCTGTTTTTCCTGTTCAGACCCCGCGGAGACAAAACCACACGGTCCGCATTCCGCCCGTCCCTGCCGGGCAGATATTCAAACTGTACCACATTCCGGCGCGGGTCTTCCCGTTTTTCATTGTAATTTCACACAACTTTAAGAACTGAAAAAAACTGTGAAGCCCCCGGCCTTCCGGATGGTCTCACAGTCTTTTATTGTTTTATTTCTATCGGGAATTTGCCACAGAAATCCCGGCACTTTCTCCCTGTCAGGTCTTGGCCGCAACCCGCACCGCATGGCGGGAAATCAGGTATTCCGCCGTCAGGTCCATGGTCACCGCGAGCGCAATCGCACACAGGACATCGATGATGCTGTGCTGCTTCAGGAGCATCGTCGAGCAGCAGATCAGAATATCCATCACCCTGGCCAGCGGCTTCACGAAGCGGTGCCGGTAGCCTTTCGCTCTCTGAACGCCGAAATCCAGGAAAATCGTGGAAAACACGTGCATGCTCGGGCAGACGCTCGTCGGATTGTCCGCACTCTCAATGAACCGCACCGCTCTCGCGCACAGGTCATTCCCCGGAATTTCCTGCGGGCGAAGCGAGATCCCGTTCGGAACCAGCGTGCAGAACAGAAGGATCAGCAGAAGTCCGCTAAAAAGCGGAGCCAGCATCCTCCACCGGTTCTCGCCGCTCTCCCGCAGGACCTCATGGAACATGGACTGCGTCATCCACAGAAACCACAGGCTGTACGGAATCACCGCATATTTCACAAACGGAATGTACCGGTCCAGCCCGCAGTGGATATGCCACACCACCGGAAGATCCGCCTGCTCCAGCAGGACGAACCAGCTGATAAAAATCACGAAGAAACCGATGACAAAACGATACGGATGCTCCACACACTGTTTCTTCAGAAACTTTCCCATAAAACCTGTCAAACTCCTTTTCCCGGCTCCGCCTGCCGTGGCTTATTTTCCTGCAGCATCGGCACTCCCTTGTTCTGCATCAGCACAGGCTTATTCTCCCTGTACTGCCGCGGTATCCGTGGAAGCGTCCGATGCACTGTCTGTGGAGGCACCGCCTGCTGCATCGGCAGAAGCGTCTGCCGTGCTGCTCTCTGCCGTGCCCGCAGAAGCATCCTCCGCGCTGTTCTCTGTCAGGAAGGCCAGTTCGGACAGAACCGTGTCCTGATAAACACTTCCGTTATAAACACTGTCGATCCGGATCAACACCGACTCCATCGGTACCGGCTGATCGAAGAGAATCACCTGCTCGCCCATCGCATCCTCCAGCGTGTAGGACGCGGAATAGGTCTGCCCGCCGCAGCTCACCGAAACCGTGATGTCCTTCAGGCGGTTGTTCGCCTCGAACTTCTCCTGTGAGACCTCACTGCCATTCCAGAACGCG
>DAIMKA010000231.1:0-3220 GCA_036721955.1 Lachnospiraceae bacterium
AGTGCATCATCGACGTTCCGGACGAGTTCTCCGGAAACGTCATCCAGGTCCTCGGACAGAGGAAGGGCGAGCTGGTATCCATGGGGCAGGCAAACGGCGGCTACACGCGCCTTGAGTTCAAGATTCCTTCCCGCGGACTGATCGGCTACCGCGGACAGTTCATGACCGACACCAAGGGCAACGGCATCATGAATACGATTTTCGCAGGCTATGAGCCGTACAAGGGAGACATCACCTACCGCAAGCAGGGATCCCTCATTGCCTTCGAGAGCGGTCAGGCCGTCACCTACGGTCTGTTCAACGCGCAGGAGCGCGGCATTCTCTTCATCGGCCCGGGCGAGGATGTCTACTCCGGCATGATCATCGGAGAATCCGGCAAGTCCGAGGACATCGAGGTCAACGTCTGCAAGACAAAGCACCTCACGAACACCCGTACCTCTTCGAGCGACGAGGCACTCCGTCTGGTTCCGCCGAAGATCATGAGCCTGGAACAGGCCATCGAGTATGTGGACACCGACGAGCTTCTCGAAGTGACGCCGAAGCATCTGCGCCTTCGCAAGAAGATTCTGGATCCCCGCCTCCGGAAGCGTGCTCAGATCTCCGCGAATATGAAAGCTCAGGCAGAGGCCGCTGCCGCGAAGCAGTAACGTCAGATTTCCATTACAGGTATTCTTCCTCACAAGTGCTCTTTCACAGGGGCACTTGTGTTTTTTTGCAAACGAACAGAAAAAGGTACTGCTCTTCTCTTGATGTGAAGACAGTACCTTTTTTCTGTTCGCTGCTCATACTTCATGCAGCCTGATTTCTTATATTTTATTTTGGGAGAAATCCCACGTGCGGCCATTCAAAAGCCCCGGCACCCGAACGATCCGCTGATCTTCTCTGCCACCGCAGACTGCAGACCATTCGCAATGTGCCGCCACAGAACGCCCCCGAAAGCTGCCAGCGTCCTCTATACGGCGAGATGCAGCATATGCGTTGCAATCTGGAAATAAGTAAGAAGCGACACCGCATCCACGATGGTCGTGATCAGAGGCGATGCCATCACCGCGGGATCCAGATGGATTCTTGCGGCCACAAGCGGCAGGCAGCAGCCAATGGTCTTGGCGAAAACCACGACGATCACCAGCGTCAGGCAGACAATCAGCGCGATCTCGACCGGCAGGCGGTCAATCAGAAGAAGCTTGAAGAAATTCGCAACCGCCAGGGTCACGCCGCACATCGCGGCAACCCGGATCTCCTTCCACAGGGCCCGCGGCAGATCCTTGAACTGGATCTCATCCAGCGACAGGCCGCGGATGACCGAAACCGAAGCCTGGGAGCCCGCATTTCCGCCCGTATCCATCAGCATCGGGATGTATGCGGTCAGAACCACATAGGCCGACAGCGCGTTTTCATAACTCGTAATGATCGCCCCCGTGAAGGTCGCCGAAATCATCAGAATCAGAAGCCACGGCATCCGGTTCTTATAGGTTTCCAGAATCGAGGTCTTGAAATACGTCTTGTCGGAAGGGACGATGGCGGCCATCTTCTCGATATCCTCGGTGGCCTCTTCCTCCATGATATCCATGACATCGTCGATGGTGATGATGCCGACCAGACGGTTCTCATTGTCCACGACCGGCATGGCCGTGAAGTCATATTTCTGGAACATGTCCGCGACTTCCTCCTGGTCCACCATGGTCCCGATGGAGATGACATTCTCGTTCATGATGTCGCCGATGATCTCCTCGGGCTTGCGGATCAGAAGATACCGCAGCGCCACGGTTCCCACGAGGACGCGCTCCTGATCCAGCACGTAGCAGATGTTGACCGTCTCCGAGTCCAGTCCGATTTTGCGGATCCTCTCAATGGCGTCCTCAACGGTCATGTCCTCCTTCAGATCCACATACTCGACCGTCATGATCGAACCTGCGGAATCCTCCGGATAGCGGAGCAGATGATTGATGTCCGCCCGCGTGTCCGGCCTTGCGTTCGCCAGAATCTTCTTGACGACGTTCGCCGGCATCTCCTCCAGAAGGTCCGTCGCATCATCGGCCATCAGGTTGTCGACAATGTTGGATGCCTCCTTATCGGACAGGGACTGAATGATGTACTGCTGGTCATCCAGCTCCAGATTGGCGAAAACATCCGCCGCCATGCTCTTGGGCAGAATCCGGAAAATCTTGAGGGAATCCTCATCCTCCATGTCATCCATGATCGCGGCAATATCCGCCGCCTGCATTTCCGCCGCCGCCTGGCGAAGCTTCGTGTACTGCCTGGATTCCAGAAGCTCCGTCAAAAGCTTCTCGTTTTTCTGCTCCTCTTCTTCTCTGAGTTCCATGACATGAATCCTCCTTGTGTGATTTTAATGCAGCTTTGCCCGGGGACAGGACTGTCCGATGTACTTCGTTCCATTAAAACCACCTCCTCTCATGTCACGGTTTTTCGTTTTTCAAAAATAAAAGCAACTTTTTTAAGTCTAATCCAGAGACCCTGCACTGTCAAAGCCATAGAAGCCTTTTTGCAGGGATTTCACCGCGATTTTACCGCTCGAAAGCTCCTGCATGCCGGTTCGGACCAGAGGGACCTTTTCCTCCGGCACGACAATCTTCTGTGTCACGCGGTCCGCATAGTCGATGCCCTCGCTCTGAATGCCTTCCCTCTCCAGGAAATAGCGCACCGGATCCAGAAAAGAATAGTCCATCGCGAGCTCCAGGATCTCACCCTCCCGCATGCACACCGGTCCCGCATCCGCAAGGGCCGCCTTCGCCGCATTCGTGTAGGCCCGGACCAGCCCGCCGGTTCCGAGAAGCGTCCCGCCGAAATACCGCGTCACCACGATCAGGACTCCCGTGCACTGCGCCCCTTCGATCACATTCAGAATCGGAAGGCCGGCGCTTCCCTGCGGCTCCCCGTCGTCGGAAGCCTTCTTCCGGTCCCGCTTCTCTCCCAGCACATACGCGCTGCAGTGATGCCTCGCATCGTAATAGTGCTTTCGTATCCGTGTGAGCTCCTCCTGCACCTCTTCTTCCGTCTGAACCGGAATCGCTTCGCCGAGGAACCGGGATTTCTTCTCCTCGTATTCCCCGCAGCCGGTCCTCTGTATCGTATAATATGCCATTTCGTTTCCTCTTTTTCTGAACGAACCGTTCCCGATGCATCCTGTCCGTCAGGCCGGGCAGATATAAGTTTGAAAGTGATCGCTGATGCGATCGCATTCAAACACGAATTGGTGCCG
>DAIMKA010000232.1:0-3208 GCA_036721955.1 Lachnospiraceae bacterium
CTCCCCGCCCTCGTCACGCGGCACTTTGTCTCCGTCCCCGCGGGAGAGCGGCGATTCCTGCTCCATTGCCTCAATCTGTGCGAAAATTTCGTCCATCGCGTCCGCGTCCTCCTGCTTCAGGACCTGCAGCACGTACCCCGCATGAACAAGAACGCGGTCCTTCTCCTTCACCGGAAGAAAGCCGGTCTGAACCTCCGTCCTCGTCCCGGAGAAATCCACCAGCGCTCTTTTCCCGTTCTCCCGAAGCTCAATCACCGTTCCCGGATAAGCCACACACATATATCCTGCCTCTTTTCTTCCTGACTTCCTGTTCGTCCGCGCGGGGAACTCTCCGCGCGGACGTTTTCTGCCGGAACATGCCGTCCACCCGCATCAAAAATTCCTTCCGGAAATCCTCTGCGGCTCCTGTCCGCAGCACCGCGCCCGCGCAGGAATGGCTTTTATCCCTTCCGATGCAGCCATCCCGCGAGGTACGCCTGTCCCAGCGCGATCCCGCCGTCATTGGCCGGCACCTGTTCGTTCCGATAGACCAGAAGGTGCTTTTTCCTCAGCATCTGCTCCAGCACGGAGAGGAGAAGGCGGTTTGCAAAGCACCCGCCGGACAGGCAGATTTTCTTCTCGCCGGTCCGCCCGGCAAGCTTCTCCGCAATCTGCGCCGTCCCGTAGCAGACTGCAAGATGGAAGAACAGCGCCGCCTCATCCGGAGATTTTCCACTTTTCTTCATCTCAAGAAGGCCGCGCACCAGCGCGTCGGTACTTAACAGGATTCTCCCATCGGGGGAGGGAACTGTCAAACCGCGGAAGGAAAGAAGCGTCTGTGCAAGCGCCCGCTTGAACCGCGGGTCCGAAATATCCACCGATCTTTCCGGCATTCCACCTGCATATTCCGGACTGTCTGCTGCCTTTTCCGGAATCTCCGCCGCCCGCGCCGGATTTTCCCCCGTTCTGCCCTCCCACGCGCGCCAGGCGGCATTTTCCAGCAAAACCGCGCATTCGCCCTCGTAGTGATTCTCCTGCCCGATTCCCAGAAGGGACGCCGCGGCGTCAAAAAGCCGCCCCATGCTGGTACTGACAATCGTCCGGCTCTCTTCCTCCTTTGAAAGCACCAGTCCGGTCAGAGGATTCCTTGTCTTTTCTCCGACCAGAAAAAGGCAGGCATCCCCGGCAAGATCCGCGCGGACGCTCAGCGCGTCCCCGCCCGGCATCCGGCAGTCCGAAAGGCTCCCGAGTCTTCGGAAATCCCCCTCGCACAGGTACAGAAGCTCGCCGCCCCAGAGCTGCCCGTCGGTTCCGCAGCCGGTTCCGTCGAACACGATGCCGATGCAGCTTCGGAGCCCCCATTCCGCCATGACGGAGGCCGCATGCGCCTGATGGTGCTGAACCTGATACAGGGGAAGGTGCTTCTCCTTCGCGTATTCCTTCGCCATCCTTGTGGAAAAATATCCCGGATGAAGATCACAGACCACGCATTCCGGCCCGGCCCCGAAAATCTTCTCCATCTGCCGCTCCTGCTCGCGGTAGTTGCAGGCCGCCGCATAGTCCGAGAGATCTCCGAAGTACTGGGACAGGATCACGCGGTCCTTCTTCGCAAGGGCGAACGCCGCCTTCAGGTCGGCCCCTGCCGCCAGAATTTCCGGCCGGTCGGAAAGGGTTCCGTTTCCTCCCTCCTGTCTCTGTTCCTGTGCTCCTTTCTCCATCGTTCCCTCCGGGTTTGCCTGTCCGGGCAGAAACGGTCCGGACAGGCCGGCTTCTCTTAAGAAGACCGGCGCCGGGACATAGCCGCGGCTCCTCCGGATCATCTGGATTCTCCCGTCCGGCACCGCCGCCACGGAGTCATCCAGCGGCCTTCGGATGCTGCGGTCGTGCAGATAGACGCCGTCTGCGTCCAGACCGCCCGCAAATTCCATCCCGGCAAATGCCTCCTCCCGGAACGGAATCGGCTCCGCACTCCGGTTCGCACTGGTCACGACCAGGGGCCCCATTGCCTGCAGGAGAAGCTCCTGCACGCCAAAAGACGGAAGAAACGCTCCGAGGTACCGGCTCTCCCCGCAGACGCCCGGAGCAAGCGGAATCCCTCCGTTTCCGTTCTCCCGGATGTCATTCTGATCCCCCGCTGCGGCAAAATCCGCCAAGGCGGTTTTGCCACCCCCGGCAGCGTCGGTGCTGCCGTTTGGCGCGGCGGGTGCCTGCACCTGACCGCCCTCCTTTCGAAGGAGAAGTACAATCGGCCTTGCAAGGCAGGTAAGAAGCTTCTCTTCCTCCCGGGACACTTCGGCATACTGCCGGATCTCCTCCACGGAAGAAAACAGGACCGCGAAGGGCTTTTTCTCCCGTCCCTTCATCTCCCGGAGCCTTCGAACGCTCTCTTCCCGGAAGGGTGAACACAGAAGCTGAAAGCCGCCAACGCTCTTCAGTGCCAGAATCCCGCCGCTTTCCAGAACGCGGACTGCCTCCTTGAAGCCTTCCTCTCCATAGATTCTGCGGCAGTCCTCTTCTCTTGCAGAATCCGTTTCTCCAATCAGCCTCCGCTCTTTCACGAAATACATCTGCGGACCGCAGTCATGACAGGAAATCGTCTGTGCGTGCCGCCGCCTTCCTGCGGCATACTCCTCTCTGCAGGAGGGACACATGGGGAACGTCCGCATGGCGGTGTGATCCCGGTCATAGGGAAAGCGGTCCAGAATGCTCCATCTCGGGCCGCAGACCGTGCAGCTGATAAGGCCGTACCGGAAGCGCCGGTTCGAAGGGTCCAGCATCTCCCTCCGGCAGTCCGGACAGATTCCAAGGTCCGGAGGAAAGGCAGGGAACTCCGTAAGCTCTCCCTCGCTGCTTTCGATGATGGAAAAGCCCTCTTTTTCATCGAATTCTCTCCCGGTCAGAGGTTCCTCCGTCAGGGAAACCACATAGCCTCCCGCGGGCACCTCCCTTCTTAAGGCATCCTCCAGAAGATCAATCCCGCTTCTTTCTCCCGTCACCTCGAGAATGACGACTCCGCCACTGTTGCGGACCGTTCCCGCAAGATTCCGCTTTCTTGCAAGACCCGCAGCAAAAGGGCGGTACCCGATTCCCTGTACCGCCCCCCGGACTGTGATTCTTACGCTGATTCTTTTCTCCCTGCTCATTCTTATGCCTCGCTGAGGCAAAACCCACGAATGTGGTTTTGCCGAATGCGGCAGCCGGTGCGTCAGCACCGATGCTGCTGTTTGAA
>DAIMKA010000233.1:0-3182 GCA_036721955.1 Lachnospiraceae bacterium
GCAGGAGGATCTGGATCTTGTGGCGGCGGACGGGGGGCTTGCCGGGGCCCTTGCGGGGAAACGAATCCTGATTACCGGGGCGACCGGACTCGTCGGTTCCTGGCTGATCCGCGCCCTTGCCTGCATGAACCGCAGGAACCGGAACGGAATGAAGATTTACGGCATCATCCGGAACCGGGAGAAGGCAAAAGCCATTTACGGAGAGGCTTTCCTGCAAAGAGAGGACGTGGAGCTTGTGTCTTCGGATATTACGGCACCGGATTTTGTTCCGGACGTGCTGCAAAGGATCCGTGGGCTTGATTTCGTCATCCACGGCGCGGCGGTTACTGCATCGAAGATGATGGTGGAGCAGCCGGTGGAGACAATCATGACCTCCATTCTGGGAACGCGGAATCTCCTGGAGCTTGCCAAAGAGGCGGGGGCAGAGCGCTTTGTCTACCTGTCGAGCATGGAAATGTACGGAAGCCTTGCGGACGAAACGGGACGCGACATTCCGGCAACGGAGGACCGGCTCGGTTTTCTGGATCTTACGAAGGTCCGCACGGACTATCCGGAGAGCAAGAGGATGTGCGAGAATCTGTGCATCGGGTTCGGACATGAATACGGCATGGATGTCATGATCGCGCGTCTGTCTCAGACCTTCGGCGCGGGAATCCTTCCGTGGGAGAAGCGCGTTTTTTCTCAGTTTGCAAGGAGTGCGGTTCACAAAACCGATATCGTGCTGCACACCAGGGGCCTCTCGGAGGGCAATTACTGCTACACGAGGGACTCGGTCCGCGGAATCCTGACGATTGCCGTGAGGGGAGAGGCAGGACAGGCCTACAATGTCTCCAATGAGAGAACGCACACGACGATTGCAGGAATGGCGCAGATGGTAGCGGACCGGATCGCGGGCGGGGCAATCCGCGTGATCTATGACATTCCGGAAACGAATACCTTCGGGTACGCAGCAGACACGAAGCTGTTTCTGGATGCGTCGAAGCTCCGGGCGCTCGGCTGGGAGCCGGAGGTCGATCTGGAAGAAATGTATCGAAGGCTCATTGCTTCCATGGAAAATGAGGGCATTGCATGAAAGAGAACAACAGGCCGTTCCGGGTGGCAATGATCGGACACAAAAGAGTGCCGTCCCGGGAGGGCGGCATTGAGGTGGTGGTCTGGGAGCTTGCCACAAGGCTCAGGGACAAGGGATATGAGGTGGAGTGCTATAACCGGTCGGGGTATCGGATGAAGCATTCCGACTATGACAGGATTCCGGGAAAACCGGGATATTTTCGCGACGGCGTCCGCATTCTGATCACACCGACGGTGCCGAACGGCAAGCTGAATGCGATTGTCTATTCGTTTTTCGCAACGGTGAGGGCTCTGTTCGGACGCTACGATGTCATTCATTTTCATGCGGAGGGGCCGTGCCTGATGTGCTGGCTGCCGAAGCTGTTCGGAATCCGTGTGGTGGCAACGATTCACGGCCTGGACTGGCAGCGGGCGAAGTGGGGGCATTTTGCTTCCCGGATGCTTCAGGCCGGTGAGAAGATGGCGGCAAAGCATGCGGACGAGGTCATTGTCCTTTCGGGAAACCTGCAGGACTATTTTCTGGAGCGCTACGGGAGGAAGACGCATTTTATTCCCAACGGAATTACAAGACCGGTCCCGGTGGAAGCACAGGAGATCACAGAGCGCTGGGGTCTTCAGAAGGATAGCTACATCATGACGCTGTGCCGGATTGTACCGGAAAAGGGACTTCACTATCTTCTGGAGGCGTTTCAGCAGATTCCGACCGGCAAGAAGCTCCTTCTCGCCGGCGGTCCGTCCAACGCGGTGGAATATTACGAAGAAATCAGGGAGCTGGCGGCGCAGGATGACCGCGTGATTCTCGCAGGTCTTGTGGAGGGAAGGACGCTTGCAGAGCTCCTGTCGAATGCCTATGTTTTCGCGCTTCCCTCGGATGTGGAGGGCATGTCCATCAGCCTTCTGGAGGCCATGAGCTACGGGAACTGCTGCCTGGTTTCGGATATCCGCGAGAGCACGGAGGTCGTGGAGGATCATGCGGCCGTGTTCCATAAGTCCGACGTGGAGGATCTGAAGGAGAAGCTGGAGGAACTGCTGGAGCATCCGGAGCTGGTTTCGCACTACCGGGAGGGAGCGGCAGATTTTATCTGCGGCAAGTACAACTGGGACGATGTGGTCAGCCGGACGGAGGATCTGTACCGGGGCCGGGAAGGGCAGGAGAACTGACGCAAAACGCAGAAAGGACGACTGCGGAGGAGATGAGTATGGGCAGATATTTCGGAACAGACGGTTTTCGCGGAGAGGCGGGCCGGGATCTTACGGCAGTGCACGCCTTTGAAATCGGACGGTTTCTCGGCTGGTATTACGGCGAGCTGAAGAAGAGAAGCGGCGAGGAGGAGCCGGCCCGGATCGTGATCGGAAAGGACACGCGAAGGTCCAGCTACATGTATGAGTATTCTCTGGTGGGAGGGCTCGTGGCGAGCGGAGCGGATGCCTATCTTCTGCATGTCACGACCACGCCGTCCGTCAGTTACATCACGCGGGTGGACCGGTTTGACTGCGGTGTCATGATCACGGCCAGCCACAATCCTTTCCATGACAATGGGATCAAGTTGGTAAACCGGATGGGCGAGAAGATGGACGATGCGACCATCACGCTCATTGAGGACTGGCTCGATCATGTGCTGAAAGGCAGGGAAGAGGGCGGAAGAGCCCCTGTTTTTTCCTGCTTCGGAAAGGAGTGGGACGAGCTTCCGTTTGCAACGGGCGACGCCATCGGGACGACGGTGGATTACATTGCAGGCCGCAACCGCTATATCGGTTACCTGATTTCTCTCGGCGTCTATGACTTCCGCGGAATGAAGGTCGGACTGGACTGCGCAAACGGCGGCAGCTGGTCCATCGCCAAGGCGGTGTTCAACGCGCTGGGGGCAGAGACATATCTGATCGGCGACCGCCCGAACGGACTTAACATCAACCGGAACGTCGGCTCCACGCACATTGAGCAGCTGCAGAATTTCGTCCGGGATAACCGGCTGGACGTCGGCTTTGCCTATGACGGCGACGCGGACCGGTGTCTTGCCGTGGATGAAAAGGGAGATGTGGTCACGGGAGATCACATTCTCTACATGTATGCCCGCTATATGAAGGAACGTGGAAAGCTTCTGGAGAACACC
>DAIMKA010000234.1:0-3179 GCA_036721955.1 Lachnospiraceae bacterium
CAACACCTTTGTTTTCGTTCTTCTGGTTGTGCCGCTGCAGGTGTGTCTGGGACTGGGACTGGCACTTCTGATCAACAAGAAGCTGAAGGGAATTTCCATTTTCCGACTGGCCTTTTTTGCACCGACGGTACTGTCGCTTGTCGTGGTCTCCATTCTTTGGAGCTATATCTATAATCCGAACAACGGACTTTTGAATTCCCTGCTCGGAAGCATCGGATTGGGACCCTTCAAATTCCTGAATGACCCGCATACCGCAATGCTCTGCATTGTCATTCTCTCTGCATGGCAGGGCTGCGGCTTCCAGATGATGATTTTCCTGTCCGGACTGCAGGATATCCCCGCGTATCTGTATGAGGCGGCAGCCGTGGACGGCGCGAAGCCGTTTCAGCAGTTTCTGCATATTACACTGCCCGGACTTAAGAATATCACCACATTCGTCGGCCTCTCCATTGTCGTAAGCGCGTTCCAGCTGATCATTCAGCCGATGATGATGACGAGCGGCGGACCGCAGAACTCCACCATGACGATTGTCTATGAGATCTACCAGACAGGCTTCAAGTACAATCAGATGGGCTATGGCTCGGCAATGGCGTTCGTATTTACCGTCATGGTTCTCATCATTACGCTGATTCAGAACAAACTGACCTCAAAGAGCAATGAGGAATAAGGAGGGGGAGAGACGTATGAATAAAAAAAGATCAACGGCAAACAAAGCAGTCAATTATGTGTTCCTGATTCTCATTGCGCTGATTTTCATGTTTCCTCTTGTCTGGATGGTGGTCAGCTCATTTAAGACGGATGCACAGATTTTTACCGATATCAGCAGCATGAAGGCATTCGTCTTCTCGTTTCAAAAAGACGTTTTTGTCAATTACAAGGAGGTTGTGCAAAAGCTTCCTCTGATTCCGGCAATGCTCCATTCCTTCGGGTACATTGCGGTTACGATCTTCTTCAGTCTGATCGTCAATTCCATGGCGGGATATGCATTTGCAAGACTTAAGTTTCCGAAGAAGAATCTGATTTTCTCGATTATTCTTGCGGTTATGATTATCCCGGCGCAGACCGTTATGCTGCCGCAGTTTTCCATCGTTTATAAGCTGGGATTAACGAATTCCTATCTCGGACTGATCATTCCTGCAATCGCGAGTCCGATGTACATTTTCCTGTTCCGGCAGCAGTTTCTGGGAATCCCGGAGAGCATCGAGGAGGCCGCCAAGCTGGATGGAGCAAGCCAGGTGAGAATTTTCTTTCAGCTGATTGTACCGCTCGCAAAGCCGATCTATGCCACGGTGCTGATTCTTCAGTTTATTGCCATGTGGAATGATTTCGTGTGGCCGGTTATGGTCATTTCCGATACGACGAAGCAGACGGTTCAGATGGCATTGAGCAGCCTGTTCAGCATCAAGCCGGTTAATTATGGAAATGTAATGGCAGGGCTTACCATCGTAACGATCCCTGTGCTGATCCTGTTCCTCGCGCTGCAGAAATACTATGTTGCAGGCGTTGCTTCTACAGGTGCGAAGAATTAACAGAAAGCGGATCTCCTGACGGACTGCCAGGTGGTCGGTACCATAACAAAACATATATCAGGAGTAGAGAGAAGAATATGATAAACGAGGCATTGAAGAAGGCCCGCGAATATGAACTGGAAAAGGAAAAGGAAATCTCACCGCAGGAGCGCCCGGTCTTTCATCTGACTCCGCGGGTGGGATGGATGAACGATCCGAATGGATTTTCGTATTTCAATGGGCAATATCATCTGTTCTATCAGTATCATCCCTATGACACGGCATGGGGGCCGATGCACTGGGGACATGCCGTCAGCAGGGATCTGCTGCACTGGGAGTATCTTCCGGCCGCCATTGGTCCGGATGAAGACTATGACAGGGACGGATGCTTCTCCGGAAGCGCACTGGCACTGGAGGACGGAAGGCAGCTTCTCATGTACACGGGAGTCCGGAGAGAAACGCAGCCGGATGGGACGGTGGCAGACATACAGGCACAGTGCATCGCGGTAGGCGATGGACTGAATTATAAGAAATATGATAAAAATCCTGTGCTGAGCCAGAAGGATTTGCCGGAGGGGGCCAGCAAATCCGACTTCAGGGATCCCAAAATCTGGAGAGGAGAGGACGGAACCTTTCACTGCGTTGTCGGAAACCGGCATATCAGCAGACAGGGGCAGATTCTGCTCTTTTCCAGCAGGGACGGATTCCACTGGAAATATGACAGTGTTCTGGCGTGCAACGACAACCGGTATGGCAGAATGTGGGAGTGCCCGGATTTCTTTCCGATGGAAGACAAGTGGATTCTTGTTACCAGTCCTCAGGATTTTATTCCGCAGGGGCTGGAATTCGACAACGGAAATGAAACCATGGCAATTCTGGGCGAGTATGACGGCAGGACGAAGAAGCTCAAAGAGCAGCAGATTCAATCGCTGGACTATGGCATCGATTTCTATGCACCTCAGACCGTTCTGGCTCCGGACGGGCGCAGAATCATGATCGGATGGATGCAGAACTGGGACACCTGTCCGATGCGTCCGGAGAATGCGAAATGGTTTGGCCAGATGAGTCTGCCAAGAGAGCTTTTCTTAAGGGACAACCGGATCTGCCAGAGACCCGTCCGTGAAATCGAGAAGATGCGCTCCGACAAGATCGGCTTCCACAAGGATTCCTTTTCCGATGAGTTCGCGCTGTGCGGAATCAATGGCAGGACCGTTGATCTGGAGATCCGTCTGAGACCGTATGATCCGGATCACCACTATCGCAGATTCGAAATGGATTTTGCCAAAAATGATTTATACTATACCTCGCTTGTTTTTGATCCTGTGGAAGATACCCTTGAGGTTGACCGCAGACACAGCGGCTCGAGAAGAGCGATTGCGCATCAGAGAAAATGCAGGGCACATTATAAAAATAATGAGTTGAAGCTGCGCATCATTCTGGACCGGTTCAGCGCGGAGATTTTCGTCAACGACGGGGAGTCAGTCATCACAACGACGATGTTCACGGATCAGAGCGCCGACCGGATTACCTTCCGTGCAGAGGGAAAGGCCCAGATGGATATCGTCAAGTACAATCTGAAAAATCCTCCGCAGGAGGAATCCTGACTTGTTATTACAGGAAGCACGGCAGTGATCTGAAAGAGTAATTTCCACTTCGCTCCCTCATGGAGTG
>DAIMKA010000235.1:0-2577 GCA_036721955.1 Lachnospiraceae bacterium
TGCACGCCATTTCGAAGCAGTCTCAGAGCGCCGAACTTCGCGAAAGGATTGAGCTTTCCCTGCAGAAGGGACATTTTCACCGCGATCTGCTCAATCCCTTCGCGCGCGCCATCATCAAATATCATCAGATTCAGAACGGAGACCGGATCGCCGTCTGCATTTCCGGCGGCAAGGATTCCATGCTGATGGCAAAGCTTTTTCAGGAATTTCAGCGGCACGGACAGTTTCAGTTCGACCTCGTTTTCCTGTGCATGGATCCCGGCTACAACGAAGCCAACCGCCACATCATTGAGAGCAACGCCGAACTTCTCGGGATCCCTCTGACCTTCTTCGAGACGACCATCTTCGATACCGTCTATCAGATGAAATCCTCGCCCTGCTATCTGTGTGCCCGCATGCGCCGCGGTTATTTATATAAGAAGGCACAGGAACTCGGCTGCAATAAAATCGCGCTCGGCCATCATTACGATGATGTGATTGAGACCGCCTTCATGGGGATGCTGTATTCCGCCCAGTGGGAGGCCATGCTGCCGAAGCTTCGGAGCACCAACTTCGCCGGAATGGAGCTGATCCGCCCTCTCTACTTCATCCGGGAGGATGACATCAAGGCCTGGAGAGACGAAAACCACCTGCATTTCATTCAGTGCGCCTGCCACTTCACCGATACCTGCACCACCTGTGCGGTGACTCCGGAGGGCGGGGATTCCTCCCGCACCGGGCACAAGCGGATGGAGACCAAGCGCATCATCGCCGAACTGAAGAAAACCAATCCGATGATCGAGAGCAACATCTTCCACGCGACGGAGAATGTCTGTATCGACAAGCTGCTCGGATACAAGAAGGACGGCGTGCACCACAGCTTTCTGGAAAACTATTGACAACGCAAAAGCACTGCCTGCAAAGTCTTTGAAACGGATCATCAGGACTTCACATGCAGTGCTTTTTCTGTTTTCTGACAGGACCAGCGTCCCGGATTATTTCTTCCACCCATCCGGCAGGTAGCGGATGGTGTTCGCGATCATGTCATCCACAAGTTTTCCGGTCACAACAGGATCCTGGCACTTCGCCCTGTAGTTCGGATCATGAAGGAAGGCCTCCACCACCAGATCCCGGTCACAGGTGAGCGCCGCCCGCAGCGTTCTCTCATGATTTTCCACATGCGGGATCACGAGATCATATATATCCCGCTTGATCGGCCCTGCGCAGATCGGATGGATGTGATCGCGCTCGAAAACGGCGTTGGTCTCCACCACGGCATCCGCCGGAAGATTCGGGATCTGCAGGGCGGTGTTCGGAATGTTCACGTTGGACACAAACCGGGTCAGTCCGCAGAGTGCCTTGATGAGGAGCGTTCCCTCCTCTCCGGTCGCTTCCAGTTTGATCTCCTCCTTTCCGGATTCCAGGTCGCGTGCCCGCTGCAGTCTCTCCTGCAGCTCTTCTTTTCTCCAGGAGACCGGAGTCAGATCAAATTTCCACGCATGAATGGTGTCCGGATCCTTCAGATAGGTGTCGCCCGGCAGGAACTCAGAGAGATGGCGGTCTCCTGCGGCTGCAATCCAGCCGTACCTGTTAAAGAGATCCATTTTCACACGGTGCGCACAGATAAAATGCGAATTCAGCCAGCCATTGTCCTTAGAGCCAAAGCCTTCTTCAAAATGGTTCTCGATATAGTGCCGGTAAACCGGGAAGAGATCAACGCCTTTATAGGATGCGCTGGAAAACCAGGTGAAGTGATTGATTCCGGTCACGTTTACCAGAATATTGTGCCAGTCGTCTACCTGATCGCCTGTCTCCGCTTCATAGATTCCCTGCAGCATCTTCTGCGTGCCGAACACCTCATGGCAGCAGCCGAACGCCTTGATCTGCGGGAACACATAGTACAGTGTCTTCACGCACAGGGACATCGGATTGGTATAGTTGATGACCCATGCCTCCGGACAGAAGCTTCGGATCACCTGTGCGATTTCCACATACATCGGAATGGTACGAAGCGCGCGGACAATTCCTCCCGGGCCGGCTGTGTCACCGACCGGCTGGTAGCAGCCGACACGCTCCGGCAGATGCACATCCGACTCCATCTCATCAAAGGTCCCGGGCAGAATGGAAATGATGACGAAATCGCAGCCCGTCAGCGCACTTTCCAGCGTCGGATAGACCTCGAATTTCCAGTCTCCCTTCGCTTCCTTCCTGCTCATCAGGTGATTTCCGATCTTCTTGTTCACCTCTGCCGCCTGCAGGTCGAGATCATAGAGGCGGACCTCTCCCGAAATCTGATCCTCCTGCGCAAGATCCGTCATCAGTGTCCAGGCCCAGCCCCGGGACCCGCCTCCGATGTAGGCGATTTTCAAGTCTGTTACCTTGTTATCCTTGTAATTCATATTCTGTCTTCCCTCCCTGCAGTCTTTTTTCTTGTCAGAATCACCATTCCCGGCGCAGCACCCTGTGGACATTCCGTCTCCGTTAAGTGGGGCTCTTTTTCCGGGTTTCAGTCTGCGGCACAGCATCTGAACCGCAAAAACCGTTTCCTGCAATCTTATTTTTCCACCATCGACAATGCAATCCGCTTCTTGCCGGCAT
>DAIMKA010000235.1:2622-3169 GCA_036721955.1 Lachnospiraceae bacterium
GTGAACCACCTCCAGCGGATGTTTGATAAAACGGTCCGTCATCCGCGAGATGTGCACCAAGCCGTCCTGATGAACGCCGATGTCCACGAACGCGCCGAAATCCACGATGTTCCGAACCGTCCCCTTCAGCTTCATTCCGGGCTTCAGATCCTCCATGGTAAGGACATCGGAACGCAGAATCGGTCCCGGCATTTCGTCTCTGGGATCGCGTGCCGGCTTCTCGAGCTCGTTCAGAATGTCCGTCAGCGTGATTTCGCCGATTCCGAGTTCCCGGGCACGCTTCCCGATTTCCTTCTTCGGCACCTGCTTTTTTACTTGCCGGAAGCCCTCCATCGTGTCCGGAAGGCCGAGGCTCTTTAAGAGCTTCTCCACCGCCGCATAGTCCTCCGGGTGCACCGCCGTCGCATCCAGCGGCTCCTTCCCGTCCCGGATGCGAAGGAATCCCGCGCACTGCTCGAAGGCCTTGGGGCCGAGCTTTGCCACCTTCAGGAGCTCCCGTCTGCTGCGGAACCGCCCGTTGGCCTCCCGGTACGCCACGATGTTCTTC
>DAIMKA010000236.1:0-3139 GCA_036721955.1 Lachnospiraceae bacterium
GCCGCGGAATCGGCATGGTTTTTGACGAAGACAACCGCAAGGTGGACCGGATTCTCGCGAATACGAGCGGCGTCATCATGATCGTGGGTCCCACCGGTTCCGGTAAAACATCGACGATGTTCACACTGATCCGTGAGATGCTGAACGAGAGCACGAACCTCGTGACGCTGGAGGACCCGGTCGAGTACAACATCCCCGGGGCAACGCAGGTCCAGATCAATGAGAAGGTGGGCCTGACCTTCGCGAGCGGCCTTCGCGCCATCCTGCGTCAGGATCCGGATATCATCTGTGTCGGAGAAATCCGTGACGGTGAGACCGCGCAGATTGCCATGCGGGCGGCCATCACCGGACACCTGGTCATCACGACCATCCATACCGAGGACGCGGTGACGGCCATTGACCGTCTGAAGGATATGGGCGTGGAGCCGTATCTGATTTCCGCGGGCCTCCGCGGCATTATTTCGCAGAGACTCCTTCGGAGAGTCTGCCCGAACTGCCGGGAGGAATACGTGCCGGATCAGAAGATTATGGAGATCAGCCCGATGAAGATGAAGCCGGGGCAGAAGTTCTATCACGGCAAGGGCTGCGATCAGTGCTTCCACACGGGCTACCGCGGACGAATCGGTGCGTTCGAGATTCTGCTGATGAACGATGAGCTGCGCCGCGACATCACTTCCAACGCGGACAAGCAGACCTTCCGGGAAACGGCGGCGCGCACGAGCGGATATGTCACGATGCTGCAGAATGCGGAGAAGCTGGTGTCGGAGGGCATTACGACTGTGGAAGAAGTGGAGCGGACGATACTGGTAACGGACTAGCGCGAGTTTGACCGCTCGATAGCGGTCAAACATCGCTCGAGCAGAACGGAGAATGGATGATTATGCATATTGAAGAACTGGTAGCAGCGGCGGCCGGAAGAAGAGCATCGGATATTCACCTGATCTGCGGACTTCCGCCGAAGATCCGTGTGGACGGGAAGCTGACGAATCTCTGCACGGAGATCCTGACGGATGCGGACTGTGAGGCTCTGGCAAAAGAGCTGGCAGGCGACGCCTATGATCATATCGAAAGGATCGGCGAGCTGGATTTCGCGCGGACTTTGGCGGGCGAGCGTGTCCGTGTGAATCTGTTCCGGCAGCAGGGACATGTCAGCGGAGCGCTGCGTATCCTGAGCAACCGCATTCCGGATCTGAATACACTGGGACTTCCGGCGGCAGTTTCCGCTTTTCCCGGATACCAGCGGGGCATCATTCTGGTGACCGGCGAGACCGGCTCCGGTAAATCCACGACGCTCGCCGCGATCCTGAATCAGATCAATCATACGAGAAGCGAGCACATCATCACGCTGGAGGATCCGATCGAGTACGTGTATGAACCGGATCAGTGCATCATCAACCAGCGCGAAATCGGAACGGACACCGAATCCTACGCGGACGGCCTGCGGGCGTCGCTTCGTGAGGATCCGGACATCATTCTGATCGGTGAGATGCGCGACGCGGAGACGATTGACACGGCGATGACGGCGGCGGAGACGGGACATCTTGTTTTTGCCACCCTGCATACGAATTCAGCGGTGGAAAGTGTGGACCGAATTGTCGGAACTTTTCCCGCGGAGAAGCAGCCGCAGATCCGGATGCAGCTGTCCACGACGCTTCAGGCCGTCCTGTCCCAGCAGCTTCTCGAGCGCGTGGGAGGCGGGCGCGTTGCTGCCTGCGAGTGCATGATCGTCACGAATGCGCTGCGAAACCTCATCCGCGAGGGGCGGACGCCGCAGATGGCGTCCAGTATGCTGACCGGCGCGGAGATGGGCTCGATTACGATGGACAACTGCCTGATCAACATGGTTATGAGCGGGCTGATCGAGATCCGGACGGCTCTGGAGGCCGCCCATGACCGGGATTATCTTCAGAAGAAGCTGAAGTTCTGAGGCAGGAAGGCGCACGCCGCCTGGATACAAAAGGCAAACGATCTATCACTACACTACTGATTCAGACGGTCAGCAACGAACACCCTTCGGATATGGGGATACTGTGCTCCGGAGAAAACGGGAGCACGTGCTTTTGAGAAAAACTACAGGAAGTCGCGGGTGCACTGCGGTAAAGGACAATTACTATGGCAACGTTTAAGTACAAGGCACTGACAAAAGAGGGCATGCAGATCAGCGGCGTGGTTCAGGCGTCGGATCAGTATGCGGCGGCGGACCAGATCCGGGCAACGGCACCGGTCATCCTCTCCCTTACGCAGGTGAGGGAGAAAAGTGATTCCTTCTGGAACATGGACATCGGCGGCAACAAGATCAATCTGAAGAACCTGTCCATTCTCTGCAGTCAGATTGCCATCACGCTTCGCGCCGGTGTGCCGATTGCAAGGTGCCTGGAGATGATCGGTGGCCAGACGGAGGACAAGGTTCTCCGGAAAATTTTCCTGCAGACGGCGGAGGATGTCGCGGGCGGCGCGGGACTTGCCAACAGCATCAAGCGGAATGGCCCGCAGCTTCCGGCAACCCTGATTGAGACCCTTCGCGCGGGCGAGGAGTCCGGTAACATCGAACGCTCTTTTTCCGAGATGGCGCAGTACTACGAGAAGCAGTACAAGACGCAGTCGAAAATCAAATCGGCGCTGTCCTACCCGATCTTCGTCGTATGCGTGGCCATTGTCGTTCTGATCGTGGTCATGGTGGTCGTCATTCCGACGCTGACGCAGACCTTCGCGGAGCTCGGCGGTGATTTGCCGGTCATGACGAAAATGCTGATCGGGGCATCGGAATTTTTCTCGAAATACTGGATCTTCATGGTGATCGGGATCCTGGCCGTGGTGCTCGCCTGGAAAATGTACGTCAAGACGGACAACGGCATCATGACGCAGGGCAGAATGCAGCTCGGCATGCCGGTCCTCGGCAAAATTCACCGCATGAGCGGTGCCGCGGAGTTCGCCAACACGATGAGCATGCTCCTTTCCTCCGGCCTGAACGTGGACCGCGCGATCTCCATCACGGCGAAAACAC
Organism: Lachnospiraceae bacterium; assembly: GCA_036721955.1. GTDB lineage: Bacteria > Bacillota > Clostridia > Lachnospirales > Lachnospiraceae > CAG-791. The sequence continues at coordinate 3,005 of DAIMKA010000236.1, forward strand.
TGAACAATTCCGTCCTCCGCAAGGAAACGGAGTCGATGATCGCCCGCATTGAGGAAGGACATCCCCTCGGCGAATGCATCCGCGACTGCAAGGATTACCCCCGCACGCTTCAGGAAATGTGTGCGATGGGCGAGG
>DAIMKA010000237.1:0-3110 GCA_036721955.1 Lachnospiraceae bacterium
TGCAGCCGGTCACCATGGCAAGCGCCGCAAACGCTGCCGCCGCACACCGAAGCTTATGAAACTGACGTTCTTTCCTTCTCATTTCCAAGGCCTCCTTTCTTCAGAATGGATGCCTTCTCATTATAACCTTTCCGCTGAATTTATGGAACCGGATCTCCCAGTCTTTTCGTGCTCTTTCGGATCACGCATTTTCCCTGAATCAGGCTGATCCCGCTCCGGTATTCCTCGTTCTCAATCCGGTGCAGCAGGACATGGACCGCCCGCTTCGCCATTTCACCGCGGTTGATGTCATAGGTGGTCAGAAACGGCCTGCCCGCTCCGCCTTCTTCGTAATTATCAAAGCCCACCAGGGACACATCCTCCGGTATGGAAAGTCCCATCTCCCTGAGCCTCTCCGCGAACAGCTCCGCGCTGCGGTCACTGCTGCAGAAGAACGCGCCCGGAACGCTGCCCTCCGGAATCCGCAGCTCCGATGCCTCATATAAAAGTCCCGTCTCCGGATCCCGGTCATCAATCTGCCAGCCCTCCGCATAGGAAAGTCCCCTCTCCATCAGCGCTTTCATGCCGCCCAGATACCGGTCGTCAATGCTGTTCGTCGCGCGAAGGGTCCCGACAAAGCCGATGCGCTCATGTCCCAGCTTCAGAAGCTCCTCCACCATTCTCCTGCCGCCGAGGAAATTATTGGAAATTACGCTGTCATTGTCCCCGGCAAGCGACAGGGTGTCTACGAAAACCAGCGGAGTCTGCGCCGCGTTCTCCAAATTCCGGACGTAGGACTGCCTCATGGAGCCGAGTACGAACAGTCCGTCCATATGCTGCTCTTCCAGAAGTCCCGGGAGCTTTTCCGCCTCTTCCTCCTCTTCGGAGACCAGCTCCAGAAGGCAGAAGCACCCCTTCTGTCCCAGCCGCATGGAAAGATCGCGGTAAATATTCCAATACAAAGACAGCCGATCGGTAAAATAGCGGGCTGCCGCCACCACACCGACCGTATAGTTCAGTTTCGTGCTCTGTTCCACTGCCTTGGTGCGCAGATAGCCCATCTCCCGCGCCATCTCACTGATCTGCTGCCTTGTTGTCTCGCTGACTCCCTTCTGACCGGAAAGTGCTTTTGATACTGTGACAATACTGACACCGCATCTCGCGGCGATATCGCTCAATGTGACACTCTTGCCCATAATCTTATCCCGACTCTGTTTTTCTTCTCTTTTTGTTCTCTGTCCGTTCCTCACGGAAAACCGTTTTCTCTTTGGAGAACAGCGCCCGGCCGGATCTGAAAACTCCGTACCGGATCCCCGCGCTTTGAAACGAAGCGGTCAGACGGGCCGCTTCCTGCTTGTCCCTGCCTACTGCACCCGCGGTGCGGCCACACTCTCCCGCTCCACCAGGACGCTGTCCACGTACTGGATCTTCGGGCGGCTTCCATGCTCCGTCCGATTCTGGATCAGTGCCTGCACGGCCTTCTCCGACATCTTCTCCATATCGGCATGGAAGGTGGTCAGTTTTTTCCCGAGAGGATTCCCGTACAGATAGTCATCATAAGAAGTCAGAGAAATATCCGTCGGAATCCGAAGGCCCCGCTGTTCCAGCGCATCCGCAAGAATGGCAGCGCCGTAGTCGCTGCTGCAGGCAAAAGCGGTCGGCATTCTTTCGGGGAGCGTGATGCCAGTCTCATTCTCGTTCTCCGCCCGTCTGTCCTCCAGAATCCATTCCGGGTGAAGCTGCAGCTTATTGTCATCGAGGCACTTGAGATATCCGTAAAAACGGTCCCGGATATTCCGGGACACCTCCGGCGTCCCGACGAAGCCGATGTTCTGATGGCCGTGATCAATCAGATATTGCGTGGCCCGGTACATCCCGATTCCGTTGTTGGATAGCACTGCGCTGCAGTTATATTCCGGATCCCGGAAATCCAGGAGAACGGTGCGCTCCTCTGCCTTCTGCATGACGCGCTCCAGATACGTTTTCTCGATCCGTCCGATGATGATCAGCTGATCCGCTTTTCCGGACTCCAGACATCTGGGCAGAGACGGCTTCGCCGCCATCTCTTCCTCTCTCGTCAGAATTTCAAGGGCCGAATACATCCCATAACGTGAAAGGTTGAAGGCAACCTTCTGATACATTTCCCAGTAAAAGGAAACGCCGATGCGGATGTAGCGGTCTGACACCAGAATGCCGATGGTTTCCTGCGGTTTTTCCTTTTTCTCATAGCGGGTCATATCATAGCCGCACTCCTTGGCCGTCTCCATGATCCGGCTCCGCATCTCTTCGCTGACACCCTTTCTTCCGGCAAGTGCGTTGGAAACCGTAACGGTACTGACGCCGGCTTTCTTCGCGATGTCACTTAATTTGACTGATTTCCTGGACATAATGCACTCCTTCCGGTTCATCATGGCATTTCATGCGGTGCATCAGAATCCGTATGGCCTCCTGCACCAGTCCTTCCTCATCCGGAAGAATTCGCTCCTCCCGCCGCGGCGTCTCTCCGCAGATGATCACTCTTCCATTCTCCGGAAGCGCGGAATTCTCAAAGCCTCCCGTACACAGCAGGGCGTCGCACCCGGAGGAATCCGCCTCTCTTGCATTGCGGAATACATTCCTGCGCTCATACAGCGGCATCCCGTAGAGCTCCGACAGGGCGCTCCAGAGTCCGTACTCGCGGCTTCGTTCCTCATCGGTCTCATCCGACAAAAGGAGCAATCCCGGATTTCGGACGCCCTCCCGGTGAAGCTTCGTCACCGCGTCATACATGGCATGATATACATCGGAGACCACGTAATCCGCCCTGACGTAGATGCTCCATCCGCCGATTACCACGATGGGCAGCATATATCTGCTCCGGATCACAGCGATTTCATCGCTGGTCCACGGTCCGATGAGGAAAAGTCCCTCGGTCTCCGGAAGAACCTTCTCCATACTGATCACTGCCCCCCGGCGCTCCGCTTCCCGGACCAGAAGATGCGTCAGCCTTGCCCAGCGTTCCTTCCGGTTCAGCGGAATATGCGGAACCGTCATCACCGCAACACACCTTCTCTCCAGCGGCTCTTCCCTCCGCTGTTCCTCATACCGGTACTGGTACCCCAGCTCGTCCGCCTTGGCACGGATTTTCTCGC
>DAIMKA010000238.1:0-3110 GCA_036721955.1 Lachnospiraceae bacterium
CGGTGCGTCCCTTCCCTGGATGCTTCCTTTGTGCGCTCTCTCATCACATCGGCAGCTTCCTTTCTGGAGCATCAGGTGCAGCCGGACGGGTCGTTCCGCTACGGCTATTACCCCCGCTTCGACCACGTGATTCCCGGCTACAACTGCATGCGGCACGCGAGCACCATCTGGAGCCTTCTGGTCCAGTACCGCCTGACGAAAAAAGACGAGGTGCTTTCCCTTGCATCCCGCTCCATCGATTACCTGCTCTCCCACGCCGTGGTTTTCCGGAATTCCCAGACTGCCTATCTTTCCGAGCCGTCCCAAAAGGAAATCAAGCTCGGCGGAGGCGGCGTTCTCATCCTCGCGCTCACGGAGTATCTGGAGCTTTCTTCCGATCCTTCCCGAAGCCGCCGGTACCGGGAAGTCGCCCGTGCCCTCGGGGAGGGCATTCTCTCTCTTATGGATCCGGTGAGCGGCGAATTTTTCCACGTTCTGAACATGGATTTCTCGCCAAAAGAACGTTACCGCACGGTCTACTACGATGGCGAGGCCGCCTATGCGCTCTGCCGCCTGTACCGTCTGACTCACGAGGAGAAGTGGCTTCTTGCCGCCGAAAAAGCCGTCAATCATTTCCTTGCCGCGGATTACACGAGATTTCGCGACCACTGGGTTGCCTACGCCATGAACGAAATCACCCGGTACATCCGGCGCGACGATTATGACACCTTCGCTCTCCGGAATGCCCGGGTGAATCTTGATTTTCTCTATAAACGGGAGACCACCTACCACACGTTTCTCGAGCTTCTGATGGTCACCTTTGAAACCTGGGAGCGGATCCATTCTGTTAATCCGGATCTTCCGTATCTGAAGGAATTTGACCTTCCGTATTTCCTTCGCACCATCCGCGTGCGGGCGGACCGGATGCTGAACGGGTTCTTTTTCCCGGAATACGCGATGTACATGCGCCGTCCGGACTCCATTCTCGGTTCCTTCATGGTGCGGCACGACGGATTCCGGGTGCGGATCGACGATGTGCAGCACAATATCGGCGGCTTCTATCTGTATTACAAAAACTACGACCACCTCGTGGCGCTGGGCATGCCGCAGGAGCTGTAGAAAAAGCAATCGCCGATCACAAAAGGCCGGGACATCCCATCCCCGGGATATCCCGACCTTCTGTATGCTCTGAATTAAATTTCTTTGATACCAGATGATGCACAACACATCCTGGGTGGCTCTTTCTTCCCATCCGGATGCCGCAAGCCCATCCGTGCATACGCCGCGTTATGCCGCTCCGCCGGCCTTGCTGCGGTAGCAGGCCCCTTCGAACTCCTTGAGCTTCTCCACGGCCTCCGGACTCAGGCTCTTCGGCACGATGACCTCTACGACAACGTACAGATCGCCCTTTACGGAAGGATTGGCTCCCGAAGGCATTCCTTTGCCGCGGATCCGGATCTTCGCACCGGACTGGATGCCCGCCGGAATCTTCACCATAATGCGGCCGCTTCCGGTATTGACCGGAGCCTCTCCGCCAAGGCACGCTGTGATGAACGGCACGTGAACCGTTGTGGTCCGGTCGCCGGTCTGTGCCGCGGAAGGGCCGGACGACGCATTCGCATTCTGCGTGCGATGGAAGCCGCCCGCTCCGGCCTGCCGGAACGCGTCCTCAAAACCCTGGCCGCCAAAGCCGTTTCCTGCATATCCGCCGCCAAAGCCCGAGAAACCGCTGCCGCCGGCTCCGCTCCGTGAGGAATGGAACGATCCGCCCTGACCGAAGCCGCCTCCGAACAGGTCCTTGAAAAGATCTCCCATATCGCCCATATCACTGGAAGAATAATAGGTGGTGCTGCCGTCCGGCGAACGGTAGAACTTCGCGCCGCCGCCCGTTCCGAAACCAGAAAAGCCGCCTGTCCCCTGCTGCTGACCGCCGGCTCCGCCTGCGCTCTGATCAAACGCGGCCATGCCGAACTGGTCGTACATCTTCCTCTTCTTCGGATCGGAAAGAACCGCGTAGGCCTCTCCTACCTCTTCGAATTTCTTCTTCGCATTCTCATCGCCCGGATTCATGTCCGGATGGTATTTCTTCGCCAACTTCCGGTACGCGGATTTGATCTTCTTGTCATCTGCGGTCCGGTCCACGCCGAGCACTTCATAATAATCTCTTTTCATAGGAGAAACCTCCCTTCTGTATGTAAAACGGCGGAAAGGAACGAATCCTTCCGCCGCACTCATTCCTTATTTCATTGTCTGTTATATCACATGTAGAACATATAGTCAACCTTTTCCGGCAAGCTCTTCGTCCATCTCTGCTTTCACGGCAAGGACGATTCCGGAGAGCTCCCGGATCCTGTCATTGTCCATGCGGCTGATCGGCACCGAAATGGAGAACGCGTACCTGGATCCCCCGTCCAGGGAAAGCGCCGCCGCGATGCAGCGGACACCGGTCTCATTCTCCTCATTGTCAAGCGCGTAGCCCTTTCTCCGGACTTCGGCAATTTCTTCCATGAACTCGTCCAGGTTCGTGATGGTATAGGCCGTTCTGCGCTCGATCGTGCAGCCCTCCCACAGCGCCCGGATCTCCGGGTCGCTCATGTTGGCAGCCATGGCCTTTCCCACCCCGGAGCGGTAGAACGGCACCCGGCTTCCGATGTGAGAGGTCATCCGGATGCTGTGATCATACGAATCCACCTTGTCGATATAGATCACTTCGCTTCCGTCCCGTTCCACGAAGTGAACCGTTTCATGCACCTCTTCCGCCAGCTTCTTGAGATGCGGCCGCACCATCTGCGCCACGTCCACCTGCTCCATCAGGCGGTCCGCCAGATCCACCAGCTTGAACGTGGCCTCGTACTGCCCGCTCTCCGGATCCTGCCGGACATAATCCAGATATTGAAGAGAGGCAAGAACCCGGTGCGCCGTGCTCTTGTTCAGCTGCAGGGCCTGCGCCAGCTGCGCGAGCGGGCTCTGTCCGTTCCGCACCAGATACTCCAGCGCGCCGAACAGGCGGTCCGCCACCTGGATGGGATTGCCTGCCTTCTCGTTTCTATACCTCGCTGAGGCAAAATCCGCGAATGCGGTTTTGCCGAATGCGGCAGCCGGTGCGTCAGCACCGATGCTGCTGTTTGAAA
>DAIMKA010000239.1:0-1778 GCA_036721955.1 Lachnospiraceae bacterium
TCAGCACCGATGCTGCTGTTTGAAAGTGACATATCAATGTCACTTTCAAACTTTCCTTTCTGTGCCTGCGGTGTTCTGTCTCTCATCCGCAGGAATCCAATAAATTTGTATGGTTCCGTACCCGCAGGATTCAGCGTAAACGAACTGCCTGCAGGCCGGTTCAGATCAAATCCCGGATCTTTGCCGCCGCATCCTCATCCAGAATCAGCGTAAAATCCGGATGCATCTGAAGAATGGAGGCCGGAACCTGCGGCTTCACCGGTCCGAAGAAGGACTCCTTCACGATATCCGCCTTGCCCTTGCCGCTGACCACCATGAGAACCTTTCTGGCCTTCATGATGGTACCGACGCCCATCGTGTAGGCCTTTCTCGGAACCTCGTCCCTGCTCCCAAAAAAGCGCTTGTTCGCCTCGATCGTGGACTCCTCCAGCTTAATGCAGTGCGTTCCCGTCGCAAACGAATCCGCCGGCTCATTGAAGCCGATGTGCCCGTCCGGCCCGAGACCCAGCAGCTGCAGGTCGATGCCGCCCGCCCGCTCGATGATCTCATCGTACTCACGGCAGGCCTTCTTCGCATCCATGTTCGATCCGTCCGGAACATGAATGTTCTCCGGCTTCACATTCACATGGCTGTGAAAATGCTTGTTCATGAAGTACCAGTAGCTCTGCTCATTGTCGTGGGAAAGGCCCTGATATTCGTCCAGATTGATGGTCACGACCTCCGAGAAATCAATTCTCCCCTTCTCGTAGCGCTTCACCAGGTTCTTGTACAGCCCCTCCGGCGAGCTCCCGGTTGCAAGTCCGAGCACGCTGTCCGGCTTCATCAGAACCTGTGCGAAAATCACATCTGCCGCCCGCTTCGACATCTCCTCATAATCCCTGGTTACCACAATTCTCATTCTTTCTTTTTCCCCTTCCTTTTTCAAGAATACCGTTTTTTCCCCTCTTTATCAATTGCGCCGGATCACTTTCCCGTCCTTGACGACCATCCTCGTCTCCAGCTTCTCATCCGCGGACAGAAGAACCACGTTGCCCTTTTTCCCTGGCTCTATGGAGCCGTACCGGTGTTCCTCATGGATGGCCCGCGCCGGATGGATGGTCGCACAGGCGACAGCCGTCTCCAGCGGAATTTCCATTGTTTTCACCACATTCCGGACACAGTCCATCAGGTTGGAGACCGAACCGGCAAGATTCCCCTCCTTGGCAAGCGTGCAGTATTTGCCCTTCTTGACAACCGGCTCACCGCCGAGCTCATATTCCCCGTCCGGCATGCCCGTGCAGCGAAGGCTGTCGCTGATCAGAATCATCCGGTCCTTTCCCATCATGCGGAACGCCGCGCGGACCGCGGCCGGGTGAACGTGAATGCCGTCGCAGATGATCTCCACGTTGACCTGGGGACTGTCCGAAGCTGCTCCGACAATGCCGGGCGCCCGGTGCGAGAGTTCTGTCATCGCGTCGTACAGATGCACGGCATGCGAAGCGCCTGCGTCAAAAGCGCGCTTTGCCGTCTCATAATCCGCATTGGAATGCGCGATGGAGACAATCACGCGGTCCTTTACGTCCCGGATGTAATCCTCAAAACCCGGATTTTCCTCCGGAGCAAGTCCGATGATCTTAAGAAGTCCACGGGAAGCCGTGAGGAACCGGTCCACGGTGCGGGCATCCGCAGGGATGATGTAATCCTCGTTCTGCGCGCCCTTTTTGACGCGGCTGATAAACGGTCCCTCCATGTTGAAGCCGACAAGGTCCGCCCCCTCATGCGGCGTCTGTGCAAACTCC
>DAIMKA010000239.1:1788-3109 GCA_036721955.1 Lachnospiraceae bacterium
GAGTACCTGCTCCAGTTCCTTGACCGGCAGTGTCAGCGTTGCCGGGCAGATCGCTGTGATTCCTTCCTCTGCCTCATAGGCGGCGATGGTCTCAAACGCCTTCTTCGTGCCGTCGCAGACATCCGCTCCCATCGCACCATGAAAATGGAGGTCCACAAGCCCCGGGATGGCATACGCCCCTCCGGCATCGATCACCTCGTGCTCCCCTTCCCGGTTCTCCTTCGTATCCTCTGCAAAAATCCCGTCCCGGATCACAATGGTTCCCGGGGCGAACCTTTCGTCCGGTCCGTAGACCAATGCATTTTCAATGATCATGACTTCTCCCTCCGCTTGCGTTCAAAAAGCCCCTGGCATTCCAAGTCTTTCAGCCAAATGCCGCATGTCACTCCAGGGCTTTCATCCAAGAGCCATATGACACTCCAAGGCTTGCTATTCGTGCAGACGGCATCTGCACAAATGCCGCTCGGGCCTGCCCCTGCCTGTTCCCTTCGTTTCTCTTATTAAAACACATCCGGAAAGTTCTTGCAGAATGAAGCGGACGCAGAAAGAGAGCATCCGCAGGGCGGATGCTCTCTTTCTTCTACTACTTCTTATGAGGGGGGAGATAGTGAGTAAGTAACTATCTTGGTTAATACTATAATTTGCAAATGTGTTGAAAGTGTGTCCGCGGTCTAAGGAATTTCTAAAAAGTCTAAAGGGTTTATAAAACTTCCGCAGCCCTTGCGGCGACACTTCTCTACTCTTTGACATTCTCTTTGTTCATTCTGGAACGAAATTCTTCAACAGAAATTTTCATCTTACTCGCTGCAATCTCAATATCAATTTGTCTTTCTTCGACCATTTCGGCCAGGAGTTCAAATTTCGTCTGCTCAATAATGGTCTTGCTGCCCTGTGCCGCAGGAGCACAACGAGCAACACTCAATAAGTTTTCCGAAAGCTGTGTATGTATTTTATCTGCATATTTTTTAAGAATGTCCTCATTTCCGACAAGAATCTCATCAAACTTATCTTCTCCGCGTTTTCTCCGTAAAACAAGTTCCAATGCCCCAGTTCGATTCGGATCAAGTTTCCTGCCTCTTAACAATGTCTTAGGCTTAGAAAAGCCATCGCATATAAATCCCATCGTGAACGTCATGCCTTCGGCCGCAAAGGAGCATGCGATACTATTTTTATGAAATCCCTCCTCAACAAGAGTATCAGAATGAAAAATTCCTGCAATGTCCGGCAGAACACGGATTTTATCTCTCACCGCACCCTTTACCCTGTCTTCCGGTTTATTACGTTTCTGAAAAGAGAAATCATCTTCGGCAAGCGTTCCATT
>DAIMKA010000240.1:0-3102 GCA_036721955.1 Lachnospiraceae bacterium
CGTGTGCGATTCCGGAAAGATGCGGAATTTCTTCACGGGACTTCAGCAGCTGTTCCCCCCGCAGGGGAGCGTCCCCAACACGGCGGGATTTCAGAGGACGGACGGAACTTATCTTCCGGTGGACGGAACCTTCCAGATGACGGGCTATCTTGACGTGGACACGGAGATCAACTACCTGGCCACGGCCATGATGGAACAGAGGACGGAGGTTCATACGCCGTTTCTCCGCTGCGGAGGAACCTACGTGGAGATCGATATTCCCAATCAGATTCTGTATTACTATGAAAACGGCGTCCGCCGGTTTACGACCTCGGTGGTCACCGGCAACCACCGTCTGGGATACGATACGCCGACGGGAGTTTACCGGATCCGCGGCAAGCAGCGGAACATCACCCTGACCGGAAAGGACTACGCGTCCCCCGTGAAATACTGGATGAACTTCATCGGCAACAGCATCGGCCTTCATGACGCCAGCTGGCGCTCGAAATTCGGAGGCAGCATTTATCTGACGAACGGTTCCCACGGATGCGTGAACATTCCGCCGTCGGCCATGCCGGAGCTTTACGGAATGGTGCAGGTCGGAACGCCGGTTGTTCTGTACTAAATGCCTGACCGGGAAGATTTGATATGTGCGCGGAAGATTCCGCTTCGCATAAATCCGGGTGCCGTTCCGTTTTTTGACGGCCGGCATCTGAACAAGAAGATGGAGTTGCCCGGGAGAAGGCAATTCCAAGAGGAGGTAGATGATGAGCAGAGTTTACAATTTCTCAGCAGGTCCTGCGATGCTTCCCGTGGAAGTACTGCAGACAGCAGCAAGCGAAATGCTGGATTACCACGGCAGCGGAATGTCCGTGATGGAGATGTCACATCGAAGTAAGGTGTTCGACGATCTGATCAAGGAAACCGAGGCGGACTTCCGATCTCTGGTCGGCGTTCCGGACAACTATAAGGTGCTGTTCCTGCAGGGAGGCGGCTCTACTCAGTTTGCGGAAGTTCCGATGAACCTGATGAAGAACGGCAAGGCGGCCTACATCGTCACCGGGCAGTGGGCGAAGAAGGCATGGAAGGAAGCACAGAAGTACGGCGAGGCCATCAAGGTGGCTTCTTCGGAGGATCAGAACTTCTCCTACATTCCGGACTGCTCCGATCTGGACATTCCGGAGGATGCGGATTACGTCTACATCTGCGAGAACAATACCATCTACGGCACGGAGTATTTCCAGCTGCCGAACACGAAGGGACACGACCTCGTGGCGGACGTCTCGTCCAACTTCCTGTCCCGCCCGATTGATGTCAACAGGTACGGCATGTTCTTCGGCGGCGTGCAGAAGAATGTCGGCCCTGCCGGCGTTGTCATTGCGGTCATCCGTGAGGATCTGATCCGTGACGACCTTCCGGACTATGTTCCGACCATGCTCCGCTACAAGACGCAGGCGGACAAGGATTCCCTGTACAACACGCCTCCGTGCTACAACATCTATATCTGCGGACTGGTCTTCAAATGGCTGATGAAGCAGGGCGGTCTGGAAGGCATTGCCCGCCACAACGAGGAGAAGGCGAAGATTTTCTATGATTATCTGGACGAGTCGAAGCTCTTCAAGGGCACGGTCCGCAAACAGGACCGTTCGCTCATGAACGCTCCGTTCGTAACCGGCGATCCGGATCTGGATGCGGCCTTTGTCAAGGAAGCGGCTGCAAACGGCCTGGTTTCCCTGAAGGGACACCGCACCGTCGGCGGAATGCGCGCTTCCATGTACAACGCAATGCCGATCGAGGGCGTGGAGAAGCTGGTAGCCTTCATGAAGGAATTTGAAGCAAAGCACTGATCCGTGGGATCACTGCGAGAGGGAAGGCGTTCTTTGGTTCTGACGGAATGCTTTCCCTGTTTTTGCAGAAAGGGAGAAGATCATGTTCAAGTATGCAGAGCTGAATAACATTTCCGCCGTCGGCACGAGCCGTTTTGACGGAAACTTTGAGAAGACCGAAAACATCGAAGAGGCTGCCGGCATCCTGGTGCGCAGCGCCAAGATGCATGACATGGAGTTTTCCGACAACCTTCTTGCCATCGCAAGAGCGGGCGCCGGCGTCAACAACATTCCGCTGGACCGCTGCGCGGAGAAGGGAATCGTTGTTTTCAATACTCCCGGAGCCAACGCAAACGGCGTCAAGGAGCTGGTCCTTGCAGGCATGCTCCTGGCATCCCGCGACATTGTCGAGGGTGTGGACTGGGTCCGCGCGAACTGGAACAATCCGGATATCGTTTCTCAGGTCGAGAAGGAGAAGAAGCAGTTCGCGGGAACCGAGCTGGAAGGCAAGAAGCTCGGCATCATCGGACTGGGCGCCATCGGCGTGCGCGTTGCCAATGCGGCGGTTTATCTCGGCATGGATGTATACGGCTATGATCCGTACGTCAACATCGAGAACGCGTGGAGCCTTTCCCGCAAGGTGACGCACGTGACGGACATCAACGAGATCTACCGCAACTGCGATATCATTACCATTCACGTTCCGGCAATGGATTCCACGAAGGGATATATCTCGAAGGAAGCCATCGATGAGATGAAGCAGGGCGTGATTGTCCTCAACATGGCACGCGATGTGCTGGTGGACGAGAAGGCGATGATCGCGGCACTCGATGCCGGCAAGGTCCGCCGCTACGTTTCGGATTTCCCGAATCCGACGATTGCAGGCCACCGAGGCTGCATCACGACCCCTCACCTCGGCGCTTCCACGGAGGAGTCCGAGACCAACTGCGCCGTGATGGCAGTGGACGAGCTGCAGGATTATCTGGAGAACGGCAATATCACTCACTCCGTCAATTACCCGGCCTGCGATGCCGGCGTCTGCACGAGAGAGGGACGAATTGCCATCCTGCATAAGAATGTCGCGAATATGATCACGGGCTTTACGTCGATCATGGGCGCTGCAGGCATCAACATTGCGGAGATGACCAACAAGTCCAGAGGGGATGTCGCCTACACCATTCTGGATCTGGATTCGAAGGTCTCTGAGGATGTTGCGGCGAAGCTTGCGGAAGTGGACGGCGTATTCCGGATCCGCATCATCAAATAAGTTTGAAAGTGATCCCATCGGAGAAAGCCC
>DAIMKA010000241.1:0-493 GCA_036721955.1 Lachnospiraceae bacterium
AAGAAAGAAGGCAGGCAAAAATATGTCGAAAAGATCAAAACAGGAGGCATAAAAGATATTGTTTTGAACCCTTTATTGACAGAATGGAAGGATGCGGACCGCCGGATTCTGGAATACCGGCGCGAGCTGGGATTGACGGCAGCAGGATTGAAAAAGATCAATGAGAAGGCGATGAAACCGGTGAAGCGCTCATCTCTTGCGGAGGCAATGAATGGCATCAACTAAAAGCTATCGAAAAGATGTCATACAGTACGCAGAAGATGTGGTGAACGGGAAGATCCGGGCAGGGGGCAACATCCGGGAATGCCAGAGGTTCCTGAATGACCTGAAGCGCGATGATCTGGAGATGAAAACGAAGGATCCGGATCTTGTGATCAACATCATTCAGAAGCTGATTGTGCATAAGCAGGGTGAAGACATGGAGGGGCATCCGCTTCTCAACACTCCGCTGATGCTGCAGCCCTGGCAGAAGTTCATCGTTTACAATCTGGTC
>DAIMKA010000241.1:503-2153 GCA_036721955.1 Lachnospiraceae bacterium
CTTCGTCCCCAGAAAGAACGGGAAGACCATGTTTGTGGCGGCGCTGGCGTTCGGCCTGGGCATTCTGGAGAGGCGGAGCGGTTCACAGGTGTATATTTCAGCCGCGGCGCTGAAGCAGACGCTGGAAGCCTTTGACGATATTCTTTACACGATCCGGTACCGAGGAATTGACCAGGAGGAAACCTGCACGGTCCATGACAACAACATGGAGCATTCCATCTCCATTACGTTTCCGGACGAAAACGGTCTGCCGGACGGATCCATCCGGATTGACGCGATGGCGGCAAACCCGGATGCGCAGGATTCCTTTAACTGCAACATTGCAATCTGTGATGAAATTCACGCCTTCAAGAAGGCTGCACAGTACAACCGGTTCAAGGAAGCCCAGAAGGCATATACCAACAAGCTGACGATCGGCATCACAACGGCAGGGGATAACGTGAATTCGTTCGGCTATCAGCGGCTCCAGTATGCGGAGAAAATCCTGGACGGGCTTGTGACCGATGATTCCACGTTCTGCTTCGTGTCTCATGCGGATCAGGATGACAAGGGCAACGTGGATTATATGAATCCGGAGCAGCATGAGAAGGCCAATCCTTCCTATGGTGTGACGATCCGACCGCATGACATGATGGATGATGCCAATCAGGCGATGAATGACCCGCAGCAGCGAAAAGACTTTCTCAGCCGGTCGCTGAATATTTACACCAGTGCAATGAGGGCATGGTTCGACATTGATGAGTTCAAGGCCAGCGATAAGAAATATAACTGGACGATGGAGGAACTGGCAGGGCTCCCGATCCGGTGGTATGGCGGCGCGGATCTGTCACGGATGTATGATCTTACGGCGGCCGTTCTGTACGGGCACTATGACAAGGCGGATGTGGATATCGTAATCAGTCATGCATTCTTCCCGATTGTCATGGCGGCGCGAAAAGCGGAAGAGGATAACATTCCGCTGTTCGGCTGGGCGGATGATGGCCTTCTGACGATGTGCAACAGTCCGACGGTGAACGAGTCGGATGTGGTGAACTGGTTCCTTGAGATGAAGAAGAAAGGCTTCCGCATTGCGCAGGTCGGGCATGACAGGAAGTTTGCCAGGGAATTCTTTGTACAGATGAAGGCTGCACACTTCAACATTGTGGACCAGCCGCAGTATTTTTACGTGAAATCGGAAGGCTTCCGCCATATCGAGAAGGCGGCGAAGGACGGGCGGCTGTATTACCTCCATTCGGAGGCTTACGAATATTGTGTGTCGAATGTACACGCCATTGAAAAGACGGATGACATGGTGCAGTTCGACAAGATCAACGCGAAGCAGAGGATCGACTTGTTCGATGCCTCTGTTTTTGCGTGCGTCAGAATGCTGGCGAACATGGAAAAATCCAGCAAGGCAAAAGAGTGGTGGGGTGATGAATGAGCAGGAAGAGACACAGAAACATCAGGGCGAGTGATGAAGCCGAAAAGAAAACATCCGCGGCGTTTCTGACGACGGCGGAGGCGTGGGATACATTATGCGTGACCGGCTATACCCCACTCGACAAGGTACCGGCGATTGTGTCCGGATATCGGAGAATCGCGGAACTGATCGGATCCATTACCATCCACCTGATGGAAAATACGGAGAACGGAGACAAGAGGATTATCAAT
>DAIMKA010000241.1:2163-3098 GCA_036721955.1 Lachnospiraceae bacterium
CGGAAGATTGACATCAATCCGTGCAGGAGAATGAGCCGGTCGACATGGATGGAATTCATCATCATGACGCTGCTTCTCTACGGGAAAGGGAATGCGGTCGTGAAGGTGAAAACCTCCGGGGGAATTCTGGAGGATCTGCAGCCGATACCGGCGGACAGGTTTCAGCTCCTTCCGGATGCCACCGGGTATGATTACACGGTCCGGATTGACGGACAGCCGTTCAGTCCGGATGATGTGCTTCATTTCACCTACAATCCGGACAAAAACTATCCGTGGAAGGGCGCGGGAGTGACGACAACGCTGAAAGGCCTTGCCGACAACCTGACACAGGCAGCAGCGACGGAGAAGGGGTTCATGGCGTCGAAGTGGAAGCCTTCTTTGATCGTGAAGGTGGACGCACTGACAGACGAATTTTCTTCAAAAGCGGGAAGAGAGAAGCTGCTGAATTCTTATATCAGCGCGGGAGATGCCGGAGAGCCGTGGATGATTCCGGCGGATGCGATCGATGTGACAGAGGTCAGACCGCTTTCTCTTTCGGATATCGCGCTGAACGATTCCGTGGAACTGGACACCCGGAAGGTAGCCGCGCTGATCGGCGTGCCGGCGTTTCTTCTCGGTGTCGGGACCTTCAATCAGCAGGAGTGGAATAACTTCGTTCAGATGAAGATCCGGCCGATTACGGTCATGATGCAGCAGGAGCTGACAAGAAAGCTGATTCTGTCACCGAAATGGTACCTGCGGTTCAATGTGCTGAGTCTGATGGACTACGACCTGAGCACGCTTGCCAGCGTGTTCACAACGCTGCAGGATCGCGGAGATGTCAGCGGGAATGAGGTGCGTGACCGGATCGGACTGAGCCCGGTGGATGGACTGGACGAATTCAAAGTTCTGGAAAACTACATTCCATGGGATATGAGCGGACTGCAGAAGAAACT
>DAIMKA010000242.1:0-3082 GCA_036721955.1 Lachnospiraceae bacterium
CCTGCCGTTTTATCTCTGGCGGGTGCAGCACGATTCCTTTATGAAGAATCTGGAGGAATTCCTGACACTTCTGGATCAGTATCATATGACGATGATGCCGGTCATTTTCAATGACTGCAGTGTGGCAAAGCGGCTGTACAAGGAGCCGGTGCTGGGACCTCAGCCGGAGCCGGTTCCCGGATACTTCGGAGGAAGCGATGTGACCCCGTTCGATGATGATACGCAGAACGGAGATACCGTCGGATATATTCCGACCGATGATCCCGAGATGGAGCCCGTTGCGGAGGCGTATGTCCGGGAGCTTGCCAGAACCTGGGGCAGGGATCCGAGGATCCTGATCTGGAATGTCTGGAACGAGGCGGGCAACTCACAGCGCGGCAACAAATCCATGCCGATGCTGAAGAAAGCCTTCGCCTGGTTCCGCGAAGAGGATGTCATGCAGCCTCTGACGGCGGATGTCTGGGGAGCAGGAGCCGAGCATCCGTACGGGTGGCTGAAAAAGCCCGGTGTCTATGCGGACATTGAGAAGGAAGCCATCGCCCAGTCGGATATCGTCAGCTTCCATTTCTATGGAGACTATGAGCATTCCAGACAGTATATCCGGATTCTGAAGCAGTATGGAAGGCCTCTCATCAATACCGAATGGATGCATCGCCCTTACCGCAGCATCATCCAGACGCATCTGCCGCTCTGGAAGAAGGAAAAGGTCGGGAGCTATTTCTTCGGCTTTGTAAACGGCAAGGCACAGTTCAATTTCGTATGGGAGTTTATTAAGAAGCTTCCGGACATTGATACCAGCCTGTGGATGCACGATATTTTCCACAGCAATTTTACACCGTATGATCCGGAAGAAATTGAAGTTCTGAAGGAATGCAACGAGGACAAGAAAATTTTCTGACAGGACCAGACGGTCCACGAAAAAGGAAACAGGATGAAAACACTGGAATTTCATGAGAATGGAATGCGGATCTGTTTTCGGATTAATGAGGACAAGACGATCGAACTCGTTGATTTTTCGGCCTGCGCAGGAAGCGGGGATATGCCTGCTCTTGCGCAGGATTCTTGTATGGTGCCGAAACTTCATCCGCTGATTGCGCTGCAGCTGACCGGGGAATCCTCCACGGACATGCATGCCGCGAAGCACAACACAGGAAGCGAATCCACGCGACTTTTTTACACCGGACACAGCGTGGAAGAAAAGGAATGGGGAAAGGAACTCACCATCCGGATGCTCTCGGAGCATCAGCTGCAGATCGATTACAGGATGCAGTTCTACCGGGATACTGCAATGGTCCGTGTCTGGTCGACATTGAAGAATACGGGCAGTGAACCGGTGGGAATCGATTATGTCTCCTCGTTCTATTATGGAGGTGTGTGCAAGAACGGAACACGGAAATACTATGACAAGACCACGGCCTTTGTTCCCCGCAACAGCTGGGCAAATGAAGCGCAGTGGAGCCGGTATGAGATCCGGGGTCTCGGGCTGTCGGAAATGCCGGTGCGTGGATACAATCTCCCGGATCGCGGGAGCAACCGCTATTCCTATGGAAACTGTGGTTCCTGGTCGACCGGAGAGTACCTGCCGATGGGAATTCTGCAGGATGAGGAAACAGGCGAGGTCTTTTATTTTGAAATTGACCACTCCGGTTCATGGAAAATTGAGTACGGATCCGACGTCGGACAGAGCCTGTATGTGGCACTTCTCGGACCGAACGATGAGAGCTTCTGGTGGAAGAACTTAAAACCGGGCGAGAGCATTCAGACGGTTCCGGCGGCTTTCGGTGTCTGCCTTGGCGGTGAAAATGAGGCGATTGCCAATCTGACCCGGTACCGGAGGGCGATCCGCAGACCGAATCGTGATGACGAGGTCTGCAATGTGGTTTTCAATGATTATATGAACTGCCTCATGGGAGACCCCACGGAAGAGAGGGAGAAGCAGATTATTGATCTGGCCGCGGAGCTTGGCTGTGAGTACTACTGCATGGACTGCGGCTGGTACGATGACGGACCCTGGTGGGAAGGCGTCGGAGAGTGGAGAGAATCGAAGAAAAGATTCCCTCACGGCATGAAGACCGTGACCGATTATGCGCGGCAGAAGGGCCTTCGTATGGGACTGTGGCTGGAAATTGAGTCCATGGGAACAAAGTGCAGGACGGCGCAGGAACTCCCGGACGACTGGTTCTTCTGTCTCCACGGAAAGCGAAGAACCGAGAACCGCAGATACCTGCTGGATTTCCGGAATCCCGGAGTGCGCAAATACTGCATGGACGTTGTGGACCGGCTGATTGCGGATTATGACGTCTCCTATTTCAAGATCGACTACAATGTGACGACGGGACCCGGGAGTGATATCCGCGCGGACAGTCCCGGCGTTTCCCTTCAGGAGCATTATGAGGCTCTGTATGACTGGATCCGGGAGATTTACCGCAAGTATCCGGATCTCGTGATTGAGGCCTGCAGCTCCGGGGCGCAGAGAATGGATTACGGCCTTTTGTCTCTGCACAGCCTTCAGTCCACCAGTGACCAGACAGATTACGTGCTGAATTCGTATATTTCGTCCAATGTGGCCAGTGCGCTTACGCCGGAACAGGGCGGCATGTGGGTATATCCGTACGAGGACAATCGCGAGCATGTCATTTATAATATGGTAAACGGGCTTCTCCTTCGCCCCTATATCAGCGGTCTTGTGTGGAACATGTCGCAGGACAATCTGGATCTTTTGAAAGAGGGCATCTCTCTGTACAAGAACCGGATCCGCAGGGATCTGATTCATATGGTTCCGTTCTGGCCGGAAGGATTCAACCCGAGAAACGGGGAAGTCCTTTCTTATGGTCTGCGGGATGAGAAGAAGGCATATCTGGCGGTATTTACCCCACGGAGTGACCGGGCTGACATTGACCTTCATGACCTTGGAGAGATCCGGGAGGTTCAAGTCATTTATCCGAAGGAGGAAGCGTGCAGCTATGAATATGAAGACGGGCATCTGCACGTCAGAATGCCGCAGACGACGGCTGCACGGTTGTTTGAACTGACGCTGTAAGGAGACGGTTTTGAGGCATTTCGAAGACGCCGTGAGAGACAC
>DAIMKA010000243.1:0-3068 GCA_036721955.1 Lachnospiraceae bacterium
CCAGAGTGCCGCTTGGCGGCACTCCAAGCAGGAAAAGGTGTCATCCGGCATCTTCGAAGTGCAGCGGTTTTTCCGAATGCGGCACCGCCTCCGTCCGAAAAGAACTATTTCTTCCCGCTGCTCCCGGAGGAAGCTTTCGAAGACTCCTCCTTTTTCGCACCGGAGACTTCCTTCGATGAACTGCCTTTCTTCGTATCCGGGGAAGCCTTGGCGGGGTTCTCCGTCTTCGTATCCGAAGAAGCCCTGGCAGAGCTCTCCCTCTTCGCATCCGAAGGAGCTTTGGCAGAGCTCTCCTTCTTCGCATCCGAAGAGGCCGGCCTCTGCGTATTCTTCGTGCCGGTTCCGCCGGTCAGGGACGAGGTTGCCGTCTTGATGCCTGCCGCGGTTTCCTGCAGATCCGATGCCGCCTGGTTCAGCGATTCGATGGAACGGTTGAATCCGTCAAAATCAATGCTGCTGATGGACTCCATCGTGTCGTCCACTTCTCCGGAGGTCTTGCTGACCGTCTGGTTCAGCGTGGCCGCCGTCGCATTCAGCTGCGCCGCCACATCGTTCATCTGGCCTGCCGCCGCGGAAAGTTTGGCAACCGTATCATTAAGCTCTTCAAAGTCCAGATCACTGATCTTATTGATGGCCGTATCCGCATCCTTCGTGGTCTGATTGATCTCCAGTACCGAATCGTTCACATTGTCCACCACTTCCTGCAGATCATCCGTGGCGGCCTCAATATTCGAAATCGATGCATTGATGCCGTCATAGTCCAGATCCGAGAGCGATGCCACAATCTCATTGATGCTGTCCGTATTCTGCGTGACCACATCGTCAATGTCCGAAACCGCCTCGTTCAGGCCGTCAATCGCCGTTCCGATGCCGCTCACCTGATCGTTGACATTGTCAATCACACCATTTACCTGTCCAAAGGAATCATTGATCTGTTCACCGACATCTCCGACGATTCCGTTCAC
This sequence comes from Lachnospiraceae bacterium, assembly GCA_036721955.1. Taxonomy (GTDB): domain Bacteria; phylum Bacillota; class Clostridia; order Lachnospirales; family Lachnospiraceae; genus CAG-791. Next base: position 966 of record DAIMKA010000243.1, read on the forward strand.
CTTCTGCGCGGTATCGTTGGCGGAGGCCACCACATTGTTCACCTCATTCACCGTGGTTTCCAGACCGTTCACAGTGCTGTTGAGATTCCGAAGAAGTGTGAACAGCCCGGGCGTGATCAGGGCAAATGCCGTGCCGAACACTGCAAGAAGAAGGATGCTCCCGACTGCGGCCACCCTGTTGCTCCGGGAGCTTTTCTCCACGGACCGCGCAATCCGGTTCGCGGCATCCTCCATCGTTTCCATCTGCTCTCTGCTCCCTGCCAGAACGCCGTTTTCCCTTTCTCTGGCAAGAGCCTTCTCCACCTCCGCCTGAACGAGGCGTATCATCTCCTCCTGCGTCATGTACGTCGCAGTCCCTGCGTCTGCCCCTCCGGAAGCTTCCTGTGTGCCGTCCCTTCTGATCTCATCCTCTGCCATGCCATTGCCCTCCAATCTGACTGTCGTACCGGTGTCCCGCACGTCTCTTCTGCCTGCGGTGAATTCCAAAACCACCGGCCATACCGGAGACACTCCCTGATGCTCACATTCCCTGTGCAGGAACAGTTATATTTTATCAGACAATAGCATGTTATTCTATATAAATACAGAATGTTAACAGTTTCGTAACGATTCCGTTCCTGCCGGTTTCAACCGCAAGTGCGGCCGCAGGCGGTCAATCACTCCCGGAATCGGCATGAGCCGAATCATTGCCCTAAGCATTGCAATTTACGACAATGCGCTCCGCATATTCTGTGCTTCCTTCCGGCTGAGCTTCCGGTAGAGCGCCTCTTCTTCCTTCGTAAACCCGCGGAAGCGAAGCTCGTCCAGATCGCGGAAGGCCCTCTCCAGTGCGTCCTGCACCGGATCCGACTGTTCCCCGAAGGTCACCATGACCACCGACCGCTGTGCTGAAGTCTTCGGAAGGCGGACCTTGACCTTCTCCACGAGCCTGCGGCGCCCCATTTTCTGCAGGCTTCCGGTCAGCCCCCTTGCAGACACACCGGTGAAATTCCGGATCTCCGCAAGCGATGCCGTCCCTCCGGCGAGCTTCAGATACAGGAGAATCTGCACATCCTTCTCCTCCAGGTCATAGCCCTTCATCAGCCGTTCCAGTGTGCTCTCCAACAGACGGTCCTCGTAAAAATTCAACGCGAACGGGTTGCCTTCCATCTTCGAATCAAATCTCGCATCAATGCGCTCCTGTCCGAGCTTCCGGTCCGGAGCTACCGGATTCACGCCTCCATCCTTCGCGAAATTCAGCAGAAACGAATAAATCACCGGGCTCCGCAGAAGGTATCCGCCCTCCTTATAGATATCCTTATAAAAGCCCCGGTAATATTCGATGACATTCAGCTTCATCCGGACCGTGCGGCTGATGCTGGCGCCGCCCTGCGCAACCAGAGACCCTTCCGTTTTCACATAGTAATAAACAGGAACCTTCAGCGCATAAATGTGATCCGTGTGGAGCACATACTCCATGTTGAAGATAAAATCCTCCGCCCAGTCCAGCTTCACATCCATGCGAAGCCGATTGTCCTCAATGATGCTGCGCCGGAAAAACTTGTTCCACAGGACGCCGTAATAAAAATCCGCAGGATTGCGCATCATTTCATCCGCGTATTCCTCGCGGGTCAGAAGCTTCTCCTCTTCGATGTCTCCCTTCTGCGACATTTTCTCCCCGATGACACGGTAAAAATCCGCAATGACCATGTCACAGGCCGGATTGTCCTCCATCGCGCGGACGAAAAGCCTCGTTGCGTCCGGCGAAATCCAGTCGTCCGCATCCAGAAACTGAATATATTTTCCCTTTGCCCGGTCCAGCGCCTGATTTCTCGTATCCGATACCCCGGAATTCGGCTTATGCACCGCGATGACGCGCGGGTCCTTTGCCGCGTAGCCGTCAATAATCGCCGCCGTGCCATCCCGGCTGCCGTCATCCATCACCAGCAGCTCGAAATCCGTATAGGTCTGATTTAAGATGCTCTCAATGCACCGTCCGATTGTATTCTGTGCGTTGTACGCAGGTACAATAATACTGACTGCTGCCATGTTTACCTTTCTGTGCCGCGTTTTTGCGGCACCCCGAGGAGAAATGCCCGAATGGGCTTTCTCCGATGGGATCAT
>DAIMKA010000244.1:0-3057 GCA_036721955.1 Lachnospiraceae bacterium
CCATTTGGCGGATACGCCACAACGAGGAAATATGCAATTTTTGTTTATTCGAGTTCAATGGTTCCCGGCGGCTTGCTGGTGAGATCATAGAGTACGCGGTTCACGCCCTTGACCTCATTGATGATGCGGGTCATGCAGGTCTGCAGAACACTCCACGGGATCTCGGCTGCCTCCGCGGTCATGAAGTCCGACGTGAGCACGCCGCGAAGCGCAACGGCATAGTCATAGGTGCGTCCGTCGCCCATGACGCCGACACTGCGCATATTGGTAAGAGCTGCGAAGAACTGACCCTTTCCCATGTCGATGCCGCCCTTCTCCAGCTCCTCTCGGAAGATCGCATCCGCATCCTGTACGATGCGGACCTTCTCCGCGGTCACTTCTCCGACAATCCGGACACCCAGTCCCGGTCCCGGGAACGGCTGGCGGAAAACAAGCTTCCGCGGGAGCCCGAGCTCCAGACCGGTCTGACGAACCTCGTCCTTGAACAGATCCCGAAGGGGCTCCACAATTTCCTTGAAGTCAACATTCTTCGGAAGGCCGCCTACATTGTGGTGGGATTTGATCACGGCGCTTCCGCTTCCGACCGCACCGCTCTCCACAACATCCGGATAGATGGTTCCCTGTGCAAGGAAATCCACGGTTCCGATCTTCCTGGCTTCTTCTTCGAAGATTTTAATGAACTCCGCACCGATGATCTTACGCTTCTTCTCCGGATCCGTAACACCGGCCAGAAGACTGTAGTAGCGCTCCGCTGCATTGACACGAATGAAATTCAGGTCAAAGTTTCCCTGCGGTCCGAAAATTGCCTCAACCTCATCTCCTTCATTTTTACGAAGGAGGCCGTGATCTACGAAGACACAGGTCAGCTGTTTGCCGACCGCCCTGGAAAGAAGCGCCGCCGCCACGGAAGAATCCACACCGCCGGACAGAGCGAGAAGGACCTTACCGGTTCCGATCTTCTCCCGCAGCTCCCGGATGGTTGTCTCCGCAAAAGAGGACATCTTCCAGCTGCCGCTGCAGCCGCAGACATCAATGACGAAGTTCTTCAGAATCTTCATTCCTTCTTCCGTGTGAAGAACCTCCGGATGAAACTGCGTCGCGTAGAGCTTTCTCTCCGGATTCTCCATCGCCGCCACCGGACAGTCCGCCGTATGCGCCGTAATGTGGAAGCCTTCCGGCACCTCGGCGATGTAATCGGTGTGGCTCATCCACACGGTGGAGGTCTCCTTCACACCCGCCAAAAGCGCCGATGCCGGATCATCCACCTGTATTTCCGTATGACCGTATTCACTGACCGGCGCCGTCGCAACCTTTCCGCCGAGACGATAAGCCATCAGCTGCGATCCGTAGCAGATTCCGAGAATCGGAACGCCGATGTCAAACAGATCTGCCGAATAGGTCGGAGAGGTCTCTTCATATACGCTGTTCGGTCCGCCCGTCAGGATAATTCCCTTCGGATTCATTGCCTTCAGCTTATCCAGAGAAATGGTGTAGGGATGAATTTCGCAGTAAACCTGATTTTCCCGGACTCTTCTTGCAATCAGCTGCTTGTACTGACCTCCGAAGTCCAGAACAACGATTAACTCTTTTTCCATAACTGTTCTCCGCTGCATGAATCTGATCACATTCTCCCGAGCGCTCCGTGAACGAAAGGGAGAACACCATCCGACTCAGTTAATGATACGTCTTATGCATACATACGGCCGATAGGTCGCCGCACTGTATTTGATTCCTGTTGCCGCCGTGCTGGCATGAACGATGGTTCCATTGCCGATGTACAGGGCCACATGACCGGGATAGCAGATAATATCTCCCGGCTGCGCGTCCGCCAGAGAATCCACCGCGACGCCCGCGCTTCGCTGCGACACGTCGGTTCTTCCGATCGAATAACCGAAATGCGCATAAACCAGAGAGGTGAAGCCGGAACAGTCCGTTCCGGTTGTCAGGCTGTTGCCGCCGTACACATAGGGATTTCCCACGAACTGGCAGGCATAATTCGCAACCGACTGTCCCGCTGCGCTGCCGCCCGAGCTCCCGGACGACTGAGACGAACCGGACGACGATGAGGAAGATTCCGAAGACGAAGAGCTGCTCTGCGCCTCGGTCTCCTGTGAAGATGCCGCTGCAGAAGAATCCGCACTGGTGCCTGCGGAATTCTGCGCCACCTGTCTTGCCGCTTCTTCCGCAGCCTTCTGGGCGGCCGCCTGTCTCTCCTGCTCCGCTCTGGCTGCTTCCGCTTCCACAGCCGCGGAGAGCTCGGCATTCTGTGCCTTCAGCTGGGCTGCAAGCTCCTGTGCCGCCGCCTTGGCCTCTTCAATCTGCGCGCTGACATCCGCATTTTTCGCTTTCAGCTCATCCACGGTCTGCTGAAGAGCATCCTGCTCTTCTTCCAGACCTCGCTTGGATTCTTCCTGTTCGGATTTCTGCTCCTCCAGCTGCTGCTGAACCTCCGCAACCTTCTTCTGAACCTCCTGGTATTCCTCCAGCTTCTTGCGGTCATAGGTATACAGCTCTTCCGCATAACCGACCTTGTTCAGCATATCCGAGAAGGAAGTGGCCTTGATCAGGATCTGCACATAGGTGGCATTTCCCTGCTCATACATATACTTGATGCGTTGCTTCATCGCCGCATAACGCGCCTCTTCATCCGCCTTGGCCGCATCATATTCCTTCTGTTTCTCTGCAATCTGGTCGTCCAGCTGGGAAATTGTCTCTTCCAGCAGCTGAATACTGGCCAGATTCTCCACCAGCTGGGCATTCTTCTGCTCCAGCTCCTCGTTGATCTGCTGTTCCTGATTCTGCAAAGCCTTTGTTTCACTCTGTGCAGCGTTCAGCTGGCTCTGCGTCGAATTCGATCTGCGGCGCAGCGAGTCCACGGATGTTGCAAGAACACCAAGCGAAGGGCCTGCTGCCAGAGCACCTGCCAGAACAATCGGAACAACTGCCCCCTCAAGGAAGTGTTTTACTCTTGTTCGTAAAGTCATAGATTCATCTTTATGCCTCGCTGAGGCAAAATCCGCGATATCAGAGAGAATTTCGCGAAGGCGAATTCTCTCT
>DAIMKA010000245.1:0-2656 GCA_036721955.1 Lachnospiraceae bacterium
ATGACAGGAAGAAAAGGAATGGAATGGAAATGGAAAGAAAAGTATCCAATCGTAAATTTGCAGAAATGAAGCAGGCGGACAAGGAAGCCGGAATCCGGAAGGGTCAGAAGAGAACCTCCGTAGACGGCGAAGAGAAGAGAAAAAGAAGCGCCGCTCCCCGGAAGGAAGCTGGGGAAGCCGTGGGAAGAGAAGAAACTGACGGCGTAAAGAGCACGAGACGCACAGGCCAGAGCCGCCGCAGGGGAAACGGTGCGAGAAATGCCGGACGCGGTCAGAATCCGTCGTACCTCAATTACAAGCTGGATGACAATACCTCGATCGGTGAGAATGAGAGCCGGATCGAGGGCCGCAATGCCGTGACGGAGGCGTTCCGGAGCGGGCGCACCGTGGACCGGCTGTATGTGCTCGACGGCTGTCAGGACGGCGCCGTGAACACGATCAAGCGGGAAGCCGCCAAGGCGGGAACGCCGATCAAATATGTTTCCCGCGACCGGCTGGATCAGATGTCGGAGACCGGAAGCCATCAGGGCGTGATTGCCGTGCTCGCGGCCTACCACTACTCGGAGCTGGAGGATCTGTTCGCGCTGGCGGAGAAGAGAAACGAAGATCCGTTTTTCATTCTGCTGGACAACATTGAGGATCCGCACAACCTGGGAGCCATCATCCGGACGGCCAACATTGTGGGGGCGCACGGCGTCATCATTCCGAAGGACCGCGCCGTCGGACTGACGGCAACGGTTGCCAAGGCATCGGCGGGCGCCATCAACTATACGCCGGTCGTGAAGGTGACGAATCTCTCCGCGACCATCGACGAACTGAAGAAAAGAGGACTTTGGTTTGTCTGCGCGGATATGGACGGAACTCCGATGACGAAGCTGAATCTGGCAGGTGCCATCGGACTGGTCATCGGCAATGAGGGAGACGGCGTTTCCCGTCTCGTGAAGGAGAAGTGCGACATCGTGGCATCGATCCCGCAGAAGGGTCAGATCAATTCCCTGAACGCTTCGGTTGCGATGGGCGTTCTCTCGTATGAGATTTTGAGACAGCGCGAGATGTGACCGGCCGGAAGGTCGGTGCGCGGATTGTCCCGGAGAAAAGCTGCATGCAGAAGAACAGCAGATACGACAATTGCACAGATGAAACCCTGATTGAACTCAGCCGCGGCGGTGATCCTGCCGCGACTGATTTTCTTATGGAGAAATACAAGGGACTGGTCAAGAGCAGGGCACGCCTGTTCCGCCTTCCGGACGGGGACGCGGACGACCTGATTCAGGAAGGAATGCTGGGACTGTTCAAGGCTCTCCGGGATTACGATGCGGGAAAAGACGCGTCTTTTGCCACGTTTGCCTCTCTCTGCATTTCGAGGCAGCTCTGCACGGCGGTGGAGGCGGCCGGCAGGAAGAAGCATCAGCCGCTCAACACGGCGGTCTCCTATGATACTCCGATGCCGGAGGAAGGAGGGGCCTGTGACCGGGGCGCGGAGGCTCCGGGTATGGGGAGAGAGAACTCTTATCTGGAGCTTCTCGCCTCGGAGGACGCGGACCCGGAGGCGGCCTACATCTCGGAGGAGAGCAGGCGGCACCTGGAGGAGAACATTCGGGAAGTCCTGAGTCCGCTGGAGCGGGAGGTGCTGGATCTGTATCTTGCGGATCTGAACTATGTGCAGATCGCGGAGAAGCTCGGCAGAGATCCGAAATCCACGGACAATGCGCTGCAGCGGATCAAGGCGAAGGTGCGGAAGATTCTGAGGGGAGAATAGAGTTACAATTACAGATCAGAAAGGCCGCGGAGGCGGCGGAAAGGGAAAAATATGAAGGGAAATTTCTTTCTGGGAGCTGACAAGGAGAAAAAGTTCGAGATACGGGAGATGACATTCGGGGAACCGGGACCGCACGATGTATTTGTGAAAAACATGTCCTGCGGCATCTGCGGAACCGATGTTCATATTTATAAGGGCGAAAAAGGCTCTGCCGACGTAACGCCTCCGGTTGTTCTCGGACACGAGTTCTCCGGAATTGTGGAAAAGGTAGGATCGGAAGTCACTCTGGTAAAGCCCGGGGATCATGTGACGATGGACCCGAATATGTACTGTGGAACCTGCAGACCGTGCCGGATGGGGAAGAAGCAGAACTGTGAGCATCTGTTTGCCCTTGGCGTGAATGTAAACGGAGGATTTGCGGAGTACTGCATGTGCCCGGATACGCAGGTCTTCAAATTAAGAGAGACGGTTCTTGTTATCGGTGGCGGAACGATCGGACTTCTGATGGTACAGATGGCACGCATTGAGGGGGCCTCTACAGTCATTCTGAGTGAGCCTGTGGAAGGAAGGAGAAAGATCGGCCTTGAAGTGGGAGCGGATGCCGTCATTGATCCGCTTCATGAATCCGTTCCGGAGAGAATCCGTGAAATTACGGGAAATGACGGAGTGGATGTCGTCATTGAATGCGTCGGCAGAACATTTGCCGCGGAACAGGCTTTCCAGGCAGCAGGGCGCGGAGCGACCATCCTGTTCTTCAGCGTACCTGCCGTGGATGGAGCCGTTTCCCTGCCGCTGTTCGAGGTATACCAGAAGGAATGGACGATCAAGGGGTCCATGATCAATCCGGATACCCATCAGCGTGCTGTCAATCTTCTGAACAGCGGACGGCTGGAAATT
>DAIMKA010000245.1:2742-3054 GCA_036721955.1 Lachnospiraceae bacterium
GCTTTGGAAATTCTATAGGAGACGGACTGTCTGGAAAGTCAGGATGATGGATACTGTGCATGGAGAAGATCAAGAGGAAAAATTTTAAAGGCGGACTGCTGAAGCTGTCCCGAACGCATGATATGACGCTTCTGCATAAGCTGATGCTGGGCTATATTGCCTTGGCGGTGATTCCGGTATTATTGATTACTGTGATTATCACAATCCTTTTTTCCGGTCAGATCCGGGATCAGAGCAATCATCTGGTAGATCAGAATGCGCTTCAGAATGAAGTAATTGTACAGGAGCGGATGCAGAGTTTTAAAACCGTGC
>DAIMKA010000246.1:0-3048 GCA_036721955.1 Lachnospiraceae bacterium
CGTTTCAGGTAGCCCTCGACCTCTTCCCCGGTTATCTTGCTGTCGAAGGGGATGTTGACATCGAACAGCACCTTGATGTGATCCGTCTCGTGAACCACGCGGAAATCGTGGTAGAGGAAGTCGGATCCGAGATAGTCCAGAAATTCGGACAGTTTCTCACGAAGCGCCGCAGTTTCCGGATCATGCGTGTCAACGGGATCGACGTGGATGACGGTCTGAATGCCGAATTTCTGCTGAAGCGTGTTCTCCAGCTGATCGGCGAGCATGTGCGAGGCGGGGAGCGTCATATCCGCGGGAACCTCCATGTGGAGCGTCATCATCCGGGTGCCGGGGCCGTAGTCATGAATGATGAGGTCATGCATGCCCAGAACGTGGTCGGTCCCGCGGACGGTGTCGGCAATTTTCCGGACGAGCTCCGGGTCCGGCTCCTGCCCGAGGAGCGGGCCGCTGGTCTCCATGAGGGACTGCACGCCGGAGATCAGGATGAATGCGGAAACGGCAAGGCCGCTCCAGCCGTCGATGGCAAGACCGGTGAAGTGCTGCAGGATCAGGGAGAGCAGGACCACGGAGGTGGTGATGCAGTCGTTCCGGGAATCGCTGGCGGCAGAGTCCAGAGCGACACTGTGAAGGCGCTTCGAGAACCAGCGGTTGTAGTGATACATGTAGAGCTTGACGAGCACCGAGAAAATCAGAATCGCGAGAACGACGAGGCTGAAGGAGGCAAGCGACGGGTGCAGAATTTTATCCAGAGACTCTCTTGCCAGCTCAAAGCCCATGATCAGAATCACGATGGCGATGAAAAGGCCGGACAGGTATTCGATCCGCCCGTGCCCGAAGGGATGACCGGCATCTGCCTTGTGGCTGGCCAGACGAAAGCCGATCAGGGTGACAATGCTGCTGCCGGCATCGGAGAGGTTGTTCAGGGCATCGGCGATGACGGTAATCGAGCCGGAGAGAAGACCTGCCAGAATTTTGACGAGAAACAGGAGCAGGTTGAAGAAAATACCAAGGCAGCCGGACAGAGTGCCGTAGCGCCCGCGCACATCCGCGTTCTGGACGTTGTCCGCGTCCGGAATAAATTTATGAACAAGAAAGCGAATCATAGAAAACCTCCTGAATTTTCTTCGAAAATCCTCGATATCGACGGCCAGGGGTCCTTCGGACCTTGGCCGCAGGCAGGTTTCTATCGTGAATACATCCGCAAGCGGCTGATTCACTCTGAAACCTGCCTGTGCTGAACGGTTTATACATGCTAGTCCCCGAAAAGAAGGCTAGTCAAGCGTAACTTTAATATGATATATTTCACTTCGTGGTCTGAAAAATCAGGATCATTTGCAACGGCCTGGCATCTGCCGATTTTCAATGCGAAGCGTCTGCCTGCAGATCGATTCACATTTGAAACCGGCGATGCGCGGAAGCGTTACGATTCTTTAAAATGGTTCGGAATTTGCGTTGTGTACGCCGCAGGGACTGCGGCGGAGAGGAGAGACTGCCTGTTATGAAGAAAATCGGAGAAGAGTGCGGCGTGTTCGGAATCTGGTCACCGAAGAAGCAGAACCTGCCCATGCTGACGTATTACGGACTGTTCGCCCTGCAGCATCGCGGACAGGAAGCCGCCGGAATCGCGGTGAATGAGGACGGGGTGTTCCGCTATCACAAGGATCTCGGCCTTGTGCACGAGGTGTTTCACGCAGAGGACCTTCAGGCACTGGGAGAGGGGCAGATTGCGGTCGGCCATGTCCGGTACTCGACGAGCGGTGTTTCCAACCGCAGCAATGCACAGCCGGTGGTTGTCCGTCATATCAAGGGCAGCATGGCCCTCTGTCACAACGGAAATCTGGTCAATTCCTATGAACTTCGCGCGCAGCTTGAGAACGACGGCTGCATCTTCCATTCCACAACGGATACTGAGGTCATTTCCTATTTAATTACGAGAGAGCGGCTGCACTGCTCCTCCATTGAGGAGGCGGTCAACCGGACAATTGATAAGATTCACGGAGCGTTTTCGCTGGTTGTGATGTCGCCGACGAAGCTGATCGCAGTCCGGGATCCGCACGGATTCCGCCCGCTCTGCTATGGAACGACGAAGGACGGCTGCATCGTATTCGCGTCGGAGTCCTGCGCGCTGGATGCCGTCGGAGCGAAGCTCGTCCGCGATCTGAAGCCGGGCGAGATTATGGTCTGTGACCAGAACGGTCTGCGTTCGATCGAGGATCACGTGGGCAAGGTACAGCCGTCCATGTGCGTGTTTGAGTATATTTATTTTGCAAGGCCGGACTCCGTGATCGACGGAGCTTCGGTCCATGAGGCCAGAATCCGTGCCGGGGCGTTCCTCGCGCTGGAGCATCCGGTGCAGGCCGATGTTGTCATCGGTGTTCCGGACTCCGGTCTGGATGCGGCGCTCGGCTACGCGAGACAGTCCGGCATTCCGTACGGCATCGGACTTCTGAAGAACAAGTACATCGGAAGAACCTTCATCTCCCCCGGACAGGCAGCCCGGGAGGACCTGGTGAAGATCAAGCTGAATCCGATTGCGGAGACGATCCGCGGCAAGCGGGTGGTCCTGATTGACGATTCGGTGGTCCGCGGCACGACGTCGGCGAGAATTGTCCGCCTCGTGCGCGAGGCAGGAGCAAAGGAGGTGCACTTCCGCGTCTCTGCGCCGCCGTTCCTGAATCCCTGCTACTACGGAACCGACATTGATTCCAGAGAGAATCTGATTGCCTGCCATCACACGGTGGACGAGATCGCGAAGATCATCGGCGCGGATTCTCTGGGATATCTTTCGGTGGAGAACGCACTGAAGCTTGCGGGCGGCAATGATGGCGAACACCGCTTCTGCGCGGCGTGCTTCGATGGGAAGTATTCAACGGAGATCCCTTCCGAAACCTCGAAGGACCGCTTTGAGAGCAAGATCCCCGCGGAGTGGATGGCAAAGCATAAGATCTGATTCGCCGGAACACCGCCTTTTCGGATTTTACCTCAGCGACGTATAAGAATGAGACTTGACAAATATCTTGCGGACATGGGCGCCGGGACAAGGAGCGA
>DAIMKA010000247.1:0-2566 GCA_036721955.1 Lachnospiraceae bacterium
CGATACGGATTCCATCCTCTTCCTTATAATAAGAATTTGCCTGAATTGTGCTGTCAGATTCCACGATGCAGTTCTCGATGTAAGCATTATCCCCGATGTAAACGTCATTCAATATCAGCGAATTCCTGATTACGCAGTTGTTCCCGACATATACCTGCTGGAACAGGACGGAGTCCTCAATGGTTCCGTTCACAATGCAGCCGCTGGACAAAAGGCTGTTATGAACGGCTCCACCCACATTGAACTTCGCCGGCGGAAGATCCGCGACCTTGGAGTGAACCCCCGGATACTGCTTGAAGAAGTAGTCCCGCACTTCCGGCTTCAGGAAATCCATATTCATCCGGAAGTAATCCTCCACCGAAGCGATGTTGCTCCAGTACTGGTCCATCTTATAGCCGTAAATCCGCTTGATATCCTTATATCGGATCAGAATGTCCTGCACGATGTCAAAGCGTCCTTCTTCTTCACTTCTTTCCAGGAGCTCGATCAGCGCACGTCTGCGGATGACATAAATGCCGCAGGAAATCGTACTGGACTTCGCAACGATCGGCTTCTCCACGAACTCGGTGATTCTGCCGTCCGCATCCATGGTGACCGTGCCGTAGCGCTCCACATTGAAGTCCGCCGGCATTTCCTTGCAGACCACCGTGATATCCGCGCGTTTGTTCACGTGATATTCCAGAACCTCGTTGTAGTCCATCTTGTAGACGCAGTCGCCGGAAGCGATCACCACGTAGGGCTCATGCGAATTCTTCAGGAAGCTGATGTTCTGCGCAATGGCGTCCGCCGTTCCGCGGTACCAGTTTCCGTTCTCGCTGGTAAAGGACGGAGTGAACAGGAACATGCCTCCCTGTTTTCTTCCGAAATCCCACCACTTGGAGGAGCTCAGGTGCTCATTCAGGCTTCTCGAGTTGTACTGGGTGAGCACCGCCACCTTCTGTACCCGCGAATATTCCATATTCGTCAGGGCAAAATCAATGCTGCGGAAGCTCCCCGCCACCGGCATCGCACAGACTGCCCGTTTTCTTGACAGCTCCTTCATCCGGTTGGACCGGCCGCCTGCCAGAATAATTCCGATTGCTCTCATACCGTGCCTCCCTCCTTGTTCAGAGTTCGGCCGCTCTCAAGCCTGCCGTCCGGATAATCCTCTGCCCTGGTAATGCCGTTGACCATCGCGTTCTTCCCGATGGAAACACCCGCCGGAATCTCCGCGTCCTCGGCAATCACCGTCAGTCCGTCCCGGTAAATGCCGGGATCCGTCTCATTCGGAACCTCTTCGCCTTCGCCAATCACGACATTTTCCGAAATATGCGCTCTCTCCGCCACGATTGCCTTCTCCAGGCAGCAGCCGGCATCAATCCTCGCGCCATTCATAATGATGGAATTGTGCACTCTGGCACCTTCCCCGATCACGACATCGCTGCCGATGACCGACTGATCCACCGCTCCGTAAATCTCACTCCCGTCTCCCACAATGGAACGGGAAATACTGCTGTTCGGCCCGTAATACTGCGGAGGAAGCGATTCCACATTGGTATAGATCTTCCAGTATTCCTCATACAGATTGAATTCCGGAACGATATCGATCAGCTGCATATTGGCCTCCCAGTAGGAGGTCAGCGTTCCGACATCCTTCCAGTAGCCGTTGAATTCATAGGCAAAGAGACGCTCGCCCTGCTCGTGGCAGTAGGGAATGATGTGCTTGCCGAAATCAAGCCCCGGAGTGTCCTTGTTGGTCTCCAGCGCCTCCTTGAATGCCTTCCAGGAGAAAATATAGATTCCCATCGACGCCAGATTGCTGCGCGGGTGCTCCGGCTTCTCTTCAAAATCCGTGATCTGCTTCTTGTCATCCGTGATCATGATGCCGAAGCGCTTCGCCTCTTCCATCGGAACCGGCATCACGGCAATGGTGACATCCGCATGATTTTCCTTATGAAAGTCCAGCATGGACTCATAGTCCATCTTATAAATATGGTCGCCGGAAAGAATCAGAACATAATCCGGATGATAATTCTCCATATAGCTCATGTTCTGATAAATGGCATTCGCTGTTCCCGTATACCACTCCGTCCCCGCAATCTTCTCATAAGGAGGGAGCACCGACACGCCGCCTGCCAGCTTGTCCAGATCCCACGGAATTCCGATTCCGATATGGGTGTTCAGCTTCAGCGGCATATACTGGGTCAGGACACCGACGGTATCTATTCCCGAATTGATGCAGTTGCTCAGCGGGAAATCAATGATACGGTATTTCCCTCCGAACGGAACTGCCGGCTTCGCCATCTTGGAGGTCAGGATTCCAAGGCGGCTGCCGCGGCCTCCGGCCAGCAGCATCGCTATCATTTCCTTCTTGATCACTTCGATCACCTCAGCACCGATTTTATTTGCTGCGGCAAAAGTTAAACCCCTTCAACTTTTGCCTTAAGCTTTTTTAGTATAGCACACCGCCGTTTAAATCAAAAGGCATGGAAACGCTTTTCTTGTGCTTTATATCCAATTTCATTTTGTGTTTCCTGTCCTTTTTTGTAAATTTTTCATCGTATCGTACATTCTGCCACTCCTGTGC
>DAIMKA010000247.1:2576-3039 GCA_036721955.1 Lachnospiraceae bacterium
CGGGAAGATTCTCTTCCGTCCTTCTGCCACTCCCCGCCGGCCTGAAGAGCCATTTTTCCGGGCCTTGTTGGTTTTTTTTCGTGCAGTTACTATAATTATATATAACCATTATACCGACAGACTAACATGTTCTCAGGATGCGGTTTTCTTCGTATCCGGAAAGGAATGATCATGTATCAGATTGATTTTCAGCATCCGATTTCCGTATATTTCTGCGGAATCGGCGGAATCTCCATGAGCGGTCTCGCAGAGATTCTTGCAAGCCGCGGTTTTACCGTGTCCGGCTCGGACCGCGCCGCCTCTCCCATTACAGAGGAGCTTTCTTCTCACGGTATCCGCGTCCTCATCGGTCAGAAGGCGGAGAACATCACTCCGGATCTTGATCTCGTCGTATTCACGGCTGCCATTCATCCGGACAATCCGGAATTTCAAAAGGCACAGGAGCTCGGAATCCCTCACCTGA
>DAIMKA010000248.1:0-313 GCA_036721955.1 Lachnospiraceae bacterium
GTCTCTCTTTTTCATTTTTTCCGGATGGGATATAATGGAATCAGCAGGGAGCTTTGCTCCCCGCCTTTGCTTAGGTAAGGGCTTTGATCAGTCCCGCTATCGCTACGATAACGGCTGCGATGCTTGTGAGGAGCTTCGCCACTGTATCAAGGTCCTTTCTTGTTCTTTTCTTCATCCCATCCTCTCACCTCCTTTCCTTTGGATAATTTTATTATATACACACTGTGTATATTTGTCAACAAGAAATGCCTGTCTGCCTGATCTTCTTTAAATTTTCTGTGCCAAGCGATAATAGAATCTTCTCCTTTTTTCG
>DAIMKA010000248.1:334-809 GCA_036721955.1 Lachnospiraceae bacterium
ATCCCCTTCTCCTGCAACTGCCAGAAGGTCCAGCCATACGCCACGCCGAGAATAAGATACTCGAAGATCTCCGGCGCGACCTCCCGCGCCGTGTCCTCCACAAGCTTCTTTTTCTTCTCCAGCGTGTACCGGCGCATTGCCGTTTCTGCCGCGGCATCGTAGCCTCCGGAAGTCTGTACCTTCTCCCCGTCGTAGGTAATGGCCTTGCTGGTGTCCGGCTCCGTGCGAAGCTCCTGCACCCAGTTCGGATATTGCAGAGCAAAGTGCAGCACCGTCAGAAACTCCTCTTTCGGCAGATAGAATTCGTTTTTCTCGCTCAAAACTCTGTTCCTCACTTCCATTCTCTCCCTGATGCTCTGTCCTTCAGATGTATGTGACCGACAACCTCAAACCCTGCAAACTCCGCAATGCTCTTCATCATGTTGATGACCTTTATCACATGATCCGGCGTCCGCATGGCATTGTGCACCGCATG
>DAIMKA010000248.1:920-1567 GCA_036721955.1 Lachnospiraceae bacterium
CATTGTGCACCGCATAATCCGCAGTCGGATCGCTGTACTTCTCTCCATTCATTCCCTGTCCCCCATCACGCACAAATTCCCTGAGAAGGATAAAGCCTTCTCAGGGTGCTGTTTTCATTTCTCGTTCAGTTGAACGGCAGCTCCTCGTCGATGCCGTCCGGAATGTTCATGAAGCCATCCAAGGCTCCCTGCTGCCATGACCCGCCGCCAGCGTCCTGCTGCCCCGGTTTACCTTCTTCCTGCTGCCCCTTTGCCTGTCCGGATCCTGCTGCCTGTGTGCTTCCCTGTCCGCCATACTGCGCCGCCATCTGATCATCCATCGCATTCCGGCCGGTGCCATTGTCGCCCTTGCTCTCTGCAAATTCCTGACCGTCTACCACCACGTCCGTTGTGTACGCCTTCGTTCCGTCCTGTCTGGTGTAGCTTCCCGTCTGGATCCGGCCGGAAATGCAGATCTTGGATCCCTTGTGCAGATACTTCTGTGCGAATTCTCCCGCCTTGCCGAACGCGACGCAGGAAATAAAGTCTGCAGACTGCTCCTCGCCTTTCCCGCGCCTCCGGTCCACGGCCAGCGTGTACCTCGCAATCGTCACCGGCTCCGCAGCCTGTGACTGCCGGACCTCCGGATCTCTGGTCAATCTTCCCAT
>DAIMKA010000248.1:1743-3018 GCA_036721955.1 Lachnospiraceae bacterium
GTATCCGCGATATCATATGCCTCATCTATCAGGCGTTTAATCTTCTTCTCCGGAGCCTCTGGTGTTCTGGCTCTTTCCTTCGTGTACTCCTCTGCGCTCTGCCTTTTCATCCTTTTCTCCTTTGTCTGCTATAAAAAGCTCTCTCCGTACCGCTTCCGGAATGCATTTCTGGCCGGATCAGCGTTTCCGTCCACTGCCATCCGTCTGTAAAATTCCTTTTCCCACGCCATCTGCCCGAGCATTTTGGACAGATGCTCCGCCATCGGATTGTCGTGAATCCTCTCGATCACCTTGCCGCCTGCTGCCCCCGTGTGCTCCCGGATGGTCAGCGGAATGGTAAGACCGTCCTCGTCCGCAAGGGATCTGAGAGCGCCGCCGCGCCCCCAGATCAGGTGATGAGTCTCCTGTGCCGGACTTCCGGAAATCGCTGAAATCCCCATGTAGGCCGTCACAATGCTTTTAGTCATCACCGCCCCCAATCCTGAAATCCTCCTGCCGGATTGCAAGCGTCATCACAATCCCGATGACGACCATTCCGATGATCGAGGCACCGGCAATGATATTCCCTGCGGTTCTTGCCGCCTTCTTCAAAAATCTCATGCGTTCGCGCTCACTTTCTGAATGATCTTCTTTTCCACAGCTACTTTTCCGCTTGCATCCACCCACAGCTTCGCCGTCGTCCGCTTGTCGAGCTTCAGCGTCATCTGCTCAATCTCTCCGCTCCGGACATCCTCGACGGCATCCTGCAGAATCTTCGCAGCCCGGCCCTTCCCGAAAATTGTTTCGATATTCTCCCGGCATTTCCCGATGCTTTCCTGCAGTTCCTTCTCGGCCTGTGATCCTCTGCATCCGCAGGCAAGCGTTGCCGCTTCGTTAATCTCTTCCTCGGTCGCGTCTTCGTCCGCCTGTACCAGCACATACTGGCCACATTTCTGACAGGTTCCGTGTACTTCCATCATCTCGTCCCTTCTTCCTGCTCCTCTTTCAGCCGGAGCATGCTCAGATCATTCAGCGCATCCTGTAATTCCTGTGTCGCGTTCTCATACTTCTCCATTGCGTCCTGGATCACGTACTGCTCTTCGTCCGCCCGGATGTGCCCGATGGCCGACAGCTGGAGCTTTACTACGGCAATCTTGTCCTTGATTACCTTCAGGGATTCTCTGGCTTCCTGCGTTCCCCGGAGCGGCCTTGCCGGATCCTCTTCGCTTTCCGGCTTCGGCATCGGAATATCTTCCTCTGCGCGCTCCTCTTCATGGGGATTTTCAGGTTCTTCGG